>NZ_JBZGBY010000003.1:0-237043 GCF_059159975.1 Cellulosimicrobium sp. BMG9.22
CCGCGAGGTCGGGTTCGGGTGGTCGGGTTCGGGTGGTCGGGTTCGGGTGGTCGGGTTCGGGTGGTCGGGTCCGCGGTGGGGACGGCGTCGGTGCTCGGGCTGCCGCGCCGTCGCCCTGGTCTGTCGGGCGTGGGCTTGAGGAGCGCGGCCTTGACGCCCTTCGCATCCGACGCCGCCCCCACCGCTCGGCCGTCGTCTCGCCGAGGTAGAACCGTGGTCGCGGGTCAGTCGTCGAGGTTGTCGGTGACGAGGCGGGAGCGGGCTTCGTAGACCTGGAGCGGGTCGGCGGCGGTCGTGGTAGTGGCGGTGCCGGTGACGTCGGTCCAGGTCGGGGTGCCGGTGATGCGGAACTGGCCCGTCCACGTGGTGGTGAGGCTGATGTTGACGGCGTCGGCGGGCTGGTCGTAGGTGTGCGCGACGGTCTCGTGCGGGTAGGGCGCGCCGGGGTCGGTGGTGACGAGCGGGTCGGTGCCGTCGCCGTAGTCCCACGTGTAGGTGTCCGGTGTGGCGCGGATCTGGACCGGGATGCCGAGCAGCGTGGTGTCCAGGACCTGCTCACCGGGCTGGGTGTAGGTGATGGTCGGGACGTTGACCAGCGTCCACCCGTCCGGTGGCTGCACCACGATCGGCGACGGCGCGATGGTGAGCTGACGGAACGCCGCCTCGGCCTCGGCGGCGAGGTCCGCGGTGCCGACGCACGACCCGTCGTTGACGTACTCCCACGCCGAGACCGCGGTGCGGGTGCCGTCAGGGTTGTTGACCCACGTTTGGCGGAACAGCGGGTCCATCGCGAACTCGCCCTCGGCGCACACCAGACCCAGGTCGGCCGGGCTCTGCCCCTCCGGGCACACCGGCACGAGGCCGGGATAGGTCGTCGGCTGGTCGCCGTTGAAACACCGGTACCCCGGAGCCCGCCGGAACGCCTCCGACGCCGGGCCCCCGTCTGCAGAGGCGGGCACGTACTCCGCGCCACCGTGCGGAGCGTCTTCGCCGTAGCGCACGGCGACCTGATCGTCGTCAGCGATTGCGTCCCAGCCGCCGGAGGTCGGGAGAAGTGCAAGGCCAAGAAGGACTGCGAGCACCTGCGGTCACGCTCCCTGGACGGAGACGGCGAGAACTCGCCAACCGTTGCCGTCGTGCAGGAGCGAAAGCTCCATGACACCTTCGAAGCCGTCGATTTCCTCGACCGGCTCCCCGGAAGCGTTGATGACCTGTGCGCTCTGCATCGAAGCGTCGACATCGATCGGATACGCATTCACCAAGGTGTCGAGCGGCCAGACCTTGGCGAGCGAGGCGGTGACCTCACCCCCGACGAACTCGTGGCCATCTGCCGAGATCTCGGCCGCCTGCGCCCCTACCGATGTGCAGAAGCCGCACTTTTCCGCCCACGTCATCGCATCCCACTCGGCGGTGTCACCTGTCGCCATCACGTATGGGTAGAGCTTGAGGAAGTACTCCGCCGCCGCCGCGGCTCCGTCGCCGTCCGTACGATCCATCGCAGCCGGACGCTCGGGCTTCACCGGACCGGTCTCCGTCGGCTCCGGTTGGGGCGTCTCGGTCGGCGCCGGCGACACCGGCTCCTCGACCGACGGTGACGGGTCGGGATCGGCGTCGCCGGTGCAGCCGGCGACCACCAGCCCCACGGCGACGACGACACCCACGGCGAGCGACCGCCGTCGGGCACGGGCACGGGACAGCACACGGACGGGACGACTCACGAGACCCCCTGCAGGTCGAGACAACCCAGCGCCGCCGCGGCGGCGCTGCGCGAACTGCCCCAAAACCTAGCGAACGGCAGGTCACGACGGAACCTCTCGTCCCGATCTGTGGACAACCGTCGGTGATCGTTCAGCCGGCCGCCGTCCGAGACACGAACGCGTCGAGCTGCGCGAGCGACGACGCCAGGCCCGTCGCGTGGTCCTGCGGCGAGATGCCTGGGGGCACGTCGGTCGCGCGCACGGTGACGCGCGTGCCGGCGTCGTCGTCCCCGACGACCCACGTCATGGTCATGGTGCCCGCGAACGTCGGGTCGTCCGACTCGAAGACCACCTGCTGCACGACGCGCTCGTCCGGCACGAGGCCCGTGATCGCGACGTCGACGACGTCGGTCCCCTCCCTCGACTTCCCCGGATCGGCCGACGGGTCGTCGTACGCGAGCACCATCCGGTAGCCGCCGCCCGGCCTGAGGTCGAACCGCTCGAACCGGCCGGTCATGCCCTCGGGCGGAAGCCAGGTCGCGAGCGCCTCGGCCTCCACGAGCGCCCGGTACACGACGCGCCGGTCCACGGCGACGACGCGCGTCGCCTCGTCGACCCGGCCCGTCCCGGCACGCCCGGCCGTCACGACTCCCCCAGGACCGTCCGGTAGACCTCGAGCGTGCGCTCGCCGATCGCGTCCCACGCGAAGTGGTCCTCGACGCGCTGCCGCGCCGCGCGACCCATCTCGGCGGCCCGGGCGGGGTCGCTCACGACGCGCGTCAGCGCGTCCGCGAGGTCGGCGACGAACCGGTCGGGGTCGAGCGGGGTGCCCGTGCCGTCGTCGGCCTGGTCGATCGGCACGAGCAGGCCCGTGACGCCGTCGTCGACGACCTCGGGGATGCCGCCCGTTGCCGTGCCGACCACGGGGAGCCCGACCGCCATGGCCTCGAGATTGACGATGCCCAGCGGCTCGTACACGGACGGGCACACGAACACGGTCGACGCCGCGAGCACCGCGACGAGCTCGGCGCGCGGGAGCATCTGCTCGATCCAGACGACGCCGCCGCGCTCGGCCTGCAGCTCCGCGACGGCGCCGCTCACCTCCGCGGCGATCTCGGGCGTGTCCGGGGCGCCGGCGCACAGGACGAGCTGGACGTCCTCGGGCAACGAGCGGGCGGCGCGCAGGAGGTACGGCAGACCCTTCTGACGTGTGATCCGCCCGACGAAGACCACCGCGGGGCGGTCGGGGTCGATCCCGAGGTCGCGCACGACGGAGTCCGCGCCGCCGCGCCGGGTCTCGGACTCGGGGCGGCGCCACCCGTCGAGGTCGATGCCGTTGTGCACGACGTGCACCTTGGCGGGGTCGACCTGCGGGTAGACGCGCAGGATGTCGTCGCGCATGCCGCCCGAGACGGCGACTATCCCCGCCGCGCCCTCGTACGCCGTGCGCTCGGCCCAGGACGACAGCGCGTACCCGCCGCCGAGCTGCTCGGCCTTCCACGGGCGCAGCGGCTCGAGCGAGTGCGCGGAGAGGACGTGCGGCACGCCGTGGAGGAGACCGGCGAGGTGCCCGCCGAGGTTCGCGTACCAGGTGTGGGAGTGGACGAGGTCGGCCCCGGCCACGTCGTCGGCCATCTGGAGGTCGACGCCGAACGTCCCCAGCGCGGCGTTCGCGCCTGCGAGCATGCTCGGCACGGAGTACCCCGTCACCCCGTCCTCGCCCCGCGGGCCGTCGAAGCAGCGCACGCGCACGTCGACATGGCGGCGCAGGACGGCGGACAGCTCGGCCACGTGCACGCCGGCGCCGCCGTACACGTGCGGCGGGTACTCACGGGTCAGCAGGTCGACTCTCACGCGCCACACGGTAGCCGAACCGCCCAGGATGCGGGTCGTGCTGCGTGGTCGTGCCCGCAGGGACTACGGTCTGGGCATGGCCGCCGCACCACGAGTCCTCGCCATCGTCCTCGCCGGGGGTGAGGGCAAGCGCCTCATGCCGCTCACCGCCTCGCGAGCCAAGCCCGCCGTGCCGTTCGGGGGCATCTACCGCCTCGTGGACTTCGCGTTGTCCAACCTCGTGAACTCGCACTACCTGCACATCATCGTGCTCACGCAGTACAAGTCCCACAGCCTCGACCGGCACATCACGAAGACGTGGCGGATGTCGGCCCTGCTGGGCAACTACGTGGCCCCGGTCCCGGCGCAGCAGCGCGTCGGCAAGCACTGGTACCTCGGCAGCGCGGACGCGATCTACCAGTGCCTCAACATCATCGACGACGAGCGTCCTGACATCGTCGTCGTCGTGGGCGCCGACCACGTCTACCGCATGGACTTCTCGCAGATGGTCGACGCGCACGTCGAGTCCGGCGCGCAGCTCACCGTCGCGGGGATCCGGCAGCCGATCTCCATGGCCGACCAGTTCGGCGTCATCGAGACCGACCCGAAGGACCCGACGAAGATCGCGGCGTTCCGCGAGAAGCCGAAGGACCCGGTCGGCCTCGCGGACTCGCCCGACGAGATCCTCGCGTCCATGGGCAACTACGTCATCGACACCGACGCCCTCATCGAGGCCGTGACGTCGGACGCCGCGAACGCCGACTCCCGCCACGACATGGGCGGCGACATCGTGCCC
Organism: Cellulosimicrobium sp. BMG9.22; assembly: GCF_059159975.1. Classification (NCBI taxonomy): domain Bacteria; kingdom Bacillati; phylum Actinomycetota; class Actinomycetes; order Micrococcales; family Promicromonosporaceae; genus Cellulosimicrobium; species Cellulosimicrobium sp. BMG9.22. The sequence continues at coordinate 4,327 of NZ_JBZGBY010000003.1, forward strand.
GCGTTCGTCGAGAAGGGCACGGCGGGCGTCTACGACTTCATCCGCAACGACGTCCCCGGCTCGACCGACCGGGACCGCGACTACTGGCGCGACGTCGGGACGATCGACTCGTACTACGACGCCAACAAGGACCTCATCTCCGTCACGCCGGTGTTCAACCTGTACAACGAGGAGTGGCCGCTGCACACGGGTTACGTCGGGCTGCCGCCCGCCAAGTTCGTGCACGCCGGCCGCGGCCGGCTCGGGCACGCGGCGGACTCGATCGTCTCTCCCGGCGTCATCATCTCGGGCGCGACGGCTGTCGGCTCCGTCCTCTCCCCCGGCACCTACCTGCACTCCTGGGCGTCGGTGTCGGACTCGGTGCTCATGGACGGGGTCCAGGTGAACCGGCACGCGCAGATCCACCGCGCGATCATCGACAAGAACGTCATCGTGGGCGAGCAGGCGCGCATCGGGCTCGACCCCGAGCAGGACCGTGCGCGCGGCTTCACCGTGACCGAGTCGGGCATCACGGTCGTGCCGAAGGGCACGGTCGTCGAGTGACCGCGGTACCCGTGCCCCCGGACCGCCCGGTCCGGCTCCTCGTCATGGACGTCGACTCCACGCTCATCGAGCAGGAGGTCATCGAGCTCCTCGCCGACCACGCCGGTACCCGCGAGGAGGTGACCGAGGTGACCGAGCGCGCGATGCGCGGCGAGATCGACTTCGGCGCCTCGCTGCGCGAGCGCGTCGCGACGCTCGAAGGCGTCCCCGTCACGGCGTTCGACGACGTCCGGGCCCGCGCCACCTTCACGCCGGGCGTGCGCGAGCTCGTCGCCGAGGCGCGCCGGCGTGGGTGGGAGGTCGGGCTCGTCTCGGGCGGGTTCCAGGAGATCGTCGCGCCGCTCGCTGCGGAGCTCGGGATAACCCGGTTCCGCGCGAACCGTCTCGAGGTGGCCGACGGCCGCCTCACCGGTCGCACGACGGGGCCGGTCGTGGACCGGGCGGCGAAGGAGACCGCCCTGCGCGAGTTCGCGACCGAGCTCGGCCTGCCGATGAGCGCGACGATCGCGGTGGGCGACGGCGCGAACGACCTCGACATGATCGGCGCCGCGGGCATCGGGGTCGCGTTCGCCGCGAAGCCCGTCGTGCGGGCCCAGGCGCCCTACGGCGTCGACGGCCCGCGCATCGACGCGGTGCTCGACGTCGTCGACCGCGCCGACGCCGCAGGCCGTACGGCGAGCTAGCGCGTGTCTCCCCAGCTGGGTGACCGCGCGAGGTCTGCCGAGGGTGACGAGCTCGCTCAGGACTGTCGGGACGGCCTCCGTGCCGAGGTGGCCACCTTCATCACGCTGCGCGCCGACCGTATCGTCGAGTTGACCGAGGTGTGGGCCGCCGCCGAGGCGCTCCCGCCCGCCGGGACACGGCCCGGCTGAGAGATCGCGGACCACCTCGACGTCATCGCCCGATCCCCCGGACGCCGCCCGTGCGCTCTCGCGGCTCGGCGCCGTCGCGGCCGGGGCGAACAGGTGGCTGAAGCCGACGTAGCCGATCCCGAGCGCGAGCAGGACGGTCAGCGTGGATGCCAGGTGCTTGCGGGCATGGGGCACTCCTTCTTGTGGTGACGGTTGTCGTCGGGACTCAGCGCCCGGCCGGGCGGGAGATCGCGCCGAGCACGCGCACCACGGCGCGCGTGAGGGCCGATGCCGGTCGCATCACGTCGCGATACTCGTTCAGGACGCCGGCGAGACCCACGAGCCCGGCCCGCCCGTCGCGGTGCAGCCGGTCCATGGCGGTGAAGAACGGCTCGACACGCGGCGCGGGCGTGCTGAGCCAGCGCACCGTTGCGGGCTCCTCGCCGGGGTTCCACATGTGATGCACGGTGCCGCGCGGGACGTCGAACGAGGCACCGGCGGTGAAGTCCTGCTCCCGGTCGGCGAGACCGACGCGGAGCGTACCGGCGAGGACGGTGAAGGACTCGTCGTGGTGCGGGTGCACGTGCTTCGGCGGGCGCGAGCCGTGAGGCTCGTACGTCGCCTCCACCTGGAAGCGGTCCGCGGTGCTCTCCTGCACCACGAGAGTCTCCGAGCCGTTGAGCGTCAGCGTGGCCATAATGACTCCTTCTCAAGTAACTTGAATGCGAGTTGCTTGTGAGCAAGTTAGCGCACGAGTAACTCGTGCGCAAGGTAAGGTGTCGCCGTGGATGACAACGACCGCATCGACGCGCTCGTCCAGCAGTGGGCCGACGAGCGTCCGGACCTCGACCTGGACACGATGGCGCTGCTCGCCCGGCTGGGCCGGGCCGCGGAGCTCGTCGACGCGCGCACGCAGGCACTGGCCGCCGACTACGGCGTGAACCGTGGCGACGGCGACGTGCTGTTCGCGCTGCGCAGGTCCGGTGCGCCCTACCGGCTCTCGCCCACCGGCCTGGCGCGCGCGCTGCTCATGACCACCGGCACCATGACCGGCCGGCTGGACCGACTGGAGAAGCGCGGCCTGATCGTGCGCGTCCCGAGCACGCAGGACCGTCGCAGCCTCGACGTCGAGCTGACCGCCGAGGGCAAGCGCCTGGTGGACGAGGCCGTCACCCGTCACGGCGCCGGTCAGCGGGAGATCGTCTCAGCGCTCTCCGCGACGGACCGCGCCGACCTCGACCGCGTGACCCGACGGCTGATCACGCACCTGGGCTCCTGACCGGCCGTCGACGGCACGTCATCGCCTGCGCTCCCGCGTCGTGGGTCGAGCCGGCGCTCGCCGGATCGCCTCCGGCGGGTACGGCGTCGCCCGGCTCTCCCGCTGGAACCGACGGCAGAAGTCCCCCATCACCGCAGCCACGGGCGCGTAGCGGAGGATGGCCGCCGCGACCGCCGCGGGTCGGCGAAGAGAAGCCGCCGCCCGTCGCGAGCGCTCACCATCGCTTGCTGCGGTTGAAGAACCGCTCGACCGTGGTGCGGCCTCGGTAGGTGACGGAGTCACGAGCACTGCGGGCGGTCGCCCGTCCCGTCGACCGGCGGCGTGGATCTTCGTCGACAACCCGCCCGAGAGCGACCCGACGCGTGGTCAGCCGGTTCGCGCCGTTCCGGATCCTCGTGATGGCGCGACGAAGGAGACACGCCCCAGCCCGCCGCCGCACCTCCGCCTCAGGACGGGCGGCCCACGTAGGTCAGCAGGGCGCCTCGCGCGTCCCAGGCGTCCCACGGCGTCGACGACTCCAGGACGCTGTACGTCGCGGTCGGCACGCCGACGCGCACCTGGGCGAGCGCTCCGCCGTCGGACGCCGGGTCGGCGAGGTGGGACGCCGTCGCCGCCATCGTGGGCTCGTGCCCGATGACGAGGAGCGTGCGGACGCGCGAGTCCGTCGCGCGAACGAGGTCCAGCACGTCGCTGACGTCGGCGGCGTAGAGCTCGTCGCTCACCACGACGTCGGTCTCGACGTCGCCCAGGTGCACGGACAGCAGCTCCCACGTCTGGCGCGTGCGCAGCGCCGCCGAGCACAGGACGCGCTCCGGGACGAGACCGGAGTCGACCAGTGCCGCACCGACGCGCCCTGCCTGCCGCCGGCCGTTGAGGGCGAGCGGTCGCAGGACGTCGTCGACGTTCCCGGCGGGTTCGGCCTTGGCGTGACGCAGGAGGACGAGCCGGCGCGCTCCGCCGTCCGCGACCTCGTCGCCCGCCGGAACCACCCGGCTCACTGCCCCATGGCGTGCACGCCGCCGTCGACGTGCACGATCTCACCGGTCGTCGCGGGGAACCAGTCCGACAGGAGCGCGACGACGGCACGCGCCGCGGGCTCCGCCGTCGTCTGGTCCCACCCGAGGGGCGCCCGCTGGGGCCAGCCGTCCTCCATCTGCTCGAAGCCGGGGATCGACTTGGCCGCCGTCGTGCGGATCGGGCCGGCCGAGACGAGGTTCGCCCGGATGCCGTCGGGGCCGAGGTCGCGCGCGAGGTAGCGGTTCGCGGACTCGAGGCCCGCCTTCGCGACGCCCATCCAGTCGTAGACCGGCCAGGCGAACTGCGCGTCGAACGTCAGGCCGACGACGGCGCCCCCGTTCGTCATGAGCGGCTTGGCCGCCACGGCGAGCGACTTGTACGAGAACGTCGACACCTGCAGCGCGGTCGCCACGTCCTCCCACGTGCCGGAGAGGAAGTTGCCGCCCATGACGCTCTGCGGCGCGAACCCGATCGAGTGGACGACGCCGTCGAGCGTGTCCACGTGCTCGCGCACCGCGTCCGCGAGGCCGGCGAGGTCGTCGTCGTTCGTGACGTCGAGCTGCACGACGGGAGCCTCGGCCGGCAGACGCTTCGCGAACGCCTGCGTGAGCTTCATCTGGCGGCCGAACGACGAGAGCACGACCTCGGCTCCCTCCTCCTGGGCGAGCCGCGCCGCGTGGAACGCGATCGAGGAGTCGGTGAGGACCCCCGTCACCAGGAGCTTCTTGCCGTCGAGCAGACCCATCGGTTTCCTTCCGTCGTCGCGCCCGCCGTGCGGGCACGCTGAGAGCGTACTGAAAGAGAGGGCGCGCGGTCGCGCCGATGACCCGGGCGGACGCCGCCGTGGTCGTGAACCTGCCGGTCAGTGCCCCATGCCGAGGCCGCCGTCGACCGGGATCACGGCCCCGGAGACGTACGCGGCGGCGTCGGACGCGAGGAACGCCACGACGCCGGCGACCTCGTCCGGCTGCGCGAAGCGGCCCGCGGGGATCGCGGCCTTGTACGCGGCCTGGCGCTCCTCGGGGAGCTCCGCGGTCATCGCGGTGTCGATGAACCCGGGGGCGACGACGTTCGCCGTGATGTTGCGCGTCCCGAGCTCGCGCGTGATGGAGCGCGCCATGCCGACGAGAGCCGCCTTGGACGACGCGTAGTTGACCTGCCCCGCGCCGCCGTAGAGGCCGATCACGGACGAGACGAGCACGATGCGGCCGCGACGCAGGCGGACCATGCCCTTCGTCACGCGGCGCACGCAGCGGAACGTGCCCGTGAGGTTGACGTCGATCACGGACTCGAAGTCCTCGTCGCTCATGCGCAGCAGGAGCCCGTCGCGCGTCACGCCGGCGTTCGCGACGAGCACCTCGACGGGGCCGAGCTCGTTCTCGATCTCGGTGAACGCGGCGTCGACGGCCGCGGTGTCGGTGATGTCCGCCACGGCCCCGAACACGCCGTCGGGCAGGTCGCCGCCGCGGTACACCGTCGCGACACGGTCGCCGTCCGCCACGAACCGCTCGGCGATGGCCCGGCCGATCCCCCGGTTCGCGCCGGTGACGACGACGGTGCGGGGGGCGGGTGCGGTGGCTTCGGACACGGTGCGGCTCCTCGGAACGGTCGGGCTGGCGGGCGGGACGACCGGGGACGCTGGTCCCGCACGGTCCGTGCCCGGGTGGGCCCGTCGAAGGGCCCGGCGCACACGCGCCGCACCGACCGTACCGCGGGCACGACCCGCCGTGCGCGCGTGCAGCGTCACAGAGCACCGGGCGTGTTTGTGGGGTCCCCACAAACGTAGACTGGCAGGGTGAGCACACGACGCACGGCCCGGACGCCGGCTGAGGCGGTCCCGAGCATCACGTCGGCCCGGGAACCGTTGGCCGCGGACCAGGCGCGTCGCGAGCGCCGGTACCTCATCCAGATGGGCATCCGCATCGTGTGCTTCGTGGCGGCGATCCTCGTGGCGCCGAGCTGGTTGACCTGGGTCTTCGCCGCCGCGGCGATCGTCCTGCCGTACAGCGCGGTGCTGGTCGCCAACGCGGGCCGCGACCAGGCCCACTACGACACGTCGCCCATGGAGCACCGCGCCCTGCCCTCGGCCGGGACGCCGGGCAGCCACGGGATCGCCGGGGGCGACGACACACCACGCGACGGCCGGGAGGACGCACGATGACCGACGTCCTGGGCATCGCCGACCCGATCGGCGAGGAGGAGCTCGTGTGCAGCGCGAAGGGCTGCCGCGAGCCGGCGGCCTGGGGTCTGCTGTGGAACAACCCCAAGATCCACACCCCCGAGCGGCGCAAGGTGTGGCTCGCGTGCGACGCGCACCGTGAGCACCTCGAGACGTTCCTCGGCGCGAGGTCGTTCTGGCGCACCACCGTGCCCGTGGACGACCTCGAGCGCCGGGCCGAGCCGTGACGGCGTCCCCTCCCCCGAGCCCGACGACGCAACGCGTCACCGCGGACGCGCACCAGCCGCGCACCCCGCGGCAGTGGGTGACGCTCGCCGTCGGCGTCGTCGTGCTCGTCGCACTGTGCCTCGTCGCGGGCCGCTGGCAGTGGAACCGCTACGTCTCGCGCGACGCCGACATCCAGCAGATCGAGGCGAACTACACGTCCGCCCCGGTGCCGGTCGCCGAGCTGCTCGACGGCCCCGGCACCGTCCTCGACCCCGACGACGTGTGGCAGCCCGTGACCCTCGAGGGGCGCTACGAGCCCGACGCGACCGTGCTGCTGCGCAACCGACCCGTGGGCGGGAGCCCCGGATTCCACGTGCTGGTGCCCTTCGTCACCGAGCCGACGACCAGCGCTCCCGACGGGCTCGTCGTCGTGGTCGACCGCGGCTTCGTGCCGCTCGGCACCGACGCCGTCACCCCGGGCGACGTGCCGGCACCGCCGGACGGCACGGTCGAGGCGACCGTGACGCTGCGGGGTGACGAGCCGCCGTCGGGCAGGGCCGCCCCCGAGGGCCAGGTGCAGGCGATCTCCACCGACCAGGTGCTGGCCGCCGGTCCCGACGGCACGGCATGGGCCGACGGACGGACGGTCGGCGCGTACGGCCAGCTCCGGACGGAGGACCCCGCCCCGGCGCAGCCGCTGGAGACCCTCCCGAAGCCCGACACGGACCCCGGCTCGCACCTGTCGTACGCGTTCCAGTGGTGCGTGTTCGCGATCGGCGCCGTCGCGGGCTTCTGGCTGCTCGTACGCCGCGACCGGCGCGACGCGCGCGGCGAGGAGTCGACCCTCACGGCAGGCGACCTGCTCGCCGCGCACGACCCGGAGTCCGCGCGCCCCCGGCGCGAGCCGCGCACCCGCCGTCCGACCGCGGAGGACGAGGAGGACGCGCTCATCGACGCCCAGCTCGACGAGCGTCAGGCGAGCGAGACCAGCTCCGCGTAGTCGTCGTTCCACAGGTCCTCGTCGCCGTCCGGCAGCAGCAGGACGCGCTCGGGCTCCAGGGCCTCGACCGCGCCGTCGTCGTGGGTGACCATGACGACCGCGCCCTCGTACGTCTTGAGCGCCCCGAGGATCTCGGCGCGCGACGCAGGGTCGAGGTTGTTCGTCGGCTCGTCGAGGAGCAGCACGTTCGCGGCCGAGACGACGAGCGTCGCGAGGGCGAGGCGGGTCTTCTCCCCGCCGGACAGCACGTTCGTCGGCTTGTCCGCGTCGTCGCCCGAGAACAGGAACGACCCGAGCGTCGAGCGGACCTCGGTGTCCGAGAGGTCGGGCGCGGCGTGGCGCAAGTTCTCGACGACGGTCGCGTCCATGTCGAGCGTGTCGTGCTCCTGGGCGTAGTAGCCGATCTTCAGGCCGTGCCCCGGGTGCACCTCGCCCGTGTCCGGCTTCTCGACGCCGCCGAGGATCCGCAGGAGCGTCGTCTTGCCCGCGCCGTTCAGGCCGAGCACGACGACGCGGCTCCCGCGGTCGATCGCGAGGTCGACGCCCGCGAACACCTCCTGCGACCCGTACGCCTTCGACAGGCCGCTCGCGGTGAGGGGCGTCCGGCCGCACGGGGCCGGCTTGGGGAACCGCAGCTTCGCGACCTTGTCGCTCTGCCGCTCGCCCTCGATACCGGCCAGCAGCTTCTCGGCGCGCCGCATCATGTTCTGCGCCGCGACGGCCTTGCTCGCCTTGGCGCGCATCTTCTCGCCCTGGGCCTGCAGCACCCCGGCCTTCTTCTCGGCGTTCTGCCGCTCACGACGACGGCGCCGCTCGTCCGACTCCCGCTGGGCGAGGTACGCGTCCCAGCCGAGGTTGTACTGGTCGAGCTCGCCGCGGTTCGCGTCCAGGTGGAAGACCTTGTTGACCGTCGCTCGCAGCAGCTCGACGTCGTGGGAGATCACGACGAACCCGCCGTTGTACGACTTGAGGTAGTCGCGCAGCCAGATGATCGAGTCCGCGTCGAGGTGGTTCGTCGGCTCGTCGAGCAGGAGCGTCTCCACGCCGGAGAAGAGAATGCGCGCGAGCTCGATGCGGCGGCGCTGGCCGCCGGACAGCGTGCTCAGCGGCTGGCCGAGCACGCGGTCGTCGAGGCCGAGGTTGCTCGTGATGCGGTGGGCCTCGCTCTCGGCCGCGTACCCGCCGGCGGCGAGGAAGCGCGACTCGAGCTTCGGGTAGCGCTCCATGGCCGCCTCGTGCGTCTCGACGTCTGCGCTCGCCATCGCGCCCTCGGTCTCGCGCATCTGGCGCACGATCTTGTCGAGGTTGCGTGCCGAGAGGACGCGGTCCAACGCGATGACGTCGAGGTCACCCGTGCGCGGGTCCTGCGGGAGGTAACCGATGTCGTTGCCGCGCGTGATCTTCCCCGCCGTCGGCTGGGTCTCGCCCGCGAGCGTCTTGGTCAGGGTCGTCTTGCCGGCGCCGTTGCGCCCGACGAGGCCGATCCGGTCGCCGGACGCGATCTGGAACGTGGCCTCGTGCAGCAGGACGCGGGCGCCGACGCGCAGCTCGACGCCGTGGGCGGTGATCACGGGAGGGTCCTCTCGGGTGGTGCGGGTGCCCGACGGCGGTGCCCGCCCGGCCGGTCGGCCGGTGGCTCGTCGTGGGGCCGGGGTGGCGAACGCCCCGGCTCGCGGGTCTCGTCGACCTGTCGGGCCTCGTCGATTCTACGGGCGCCCGGTGCCACGTCCCACCGATTCCACCGACGGAGCAGGTGACGCCTGTCGCGTACGCCGACGGCGCCGACCGGCCGGTGCCCGTGCCCGGGCGCCTCGTAGGCGGCCCGGCGGTAGCGTTGACCTGTGACTTTCCAGGAGGGTGGCTCGTTCGAGGGCGGCCGAGTCCGCAAGGGCGGCGGCCGCGGCCGAGGTCCGTTGATCGCCGGCGGCGGCATCGGTGCGGTGCTCGTCGCGCTCGCCGTGGCGTTCCTCAGCGGCCAGACCGGCATCGACCTCAGCGGGCTCACCGGCGGCGGCGCGTCGGACTCCGGTGCGTACGGCGAGGGCCAGCAGGAGTACATCGACACCTGCACCGCCCAGGAGGCGAACACCACGCGCGAGTGCCGGCTCAACGGCACCGTCCAGTCGCTCGACGCGTACTGGGCCGAGGCGCTCCCCCAGCAGGCGGGCGTCGAGTACGCGCTCCCGGAGGTCGTGAGCTTCACCGGGCAGGTGTCGACGGGCTGCGGTGCGGCGACCAGCGCCGTCGGGCCGTTCTACTGCCCGCCCGACCAGACGGTGTACATCGACCTCGACTTCTACGACGACCTGACGTCCCGCTTCGGCGCGAACGACGGTGGTCTCGCGGAGATGTACGTCGTGGCGCACGAGTTCGGGCACCACATCGAGCAGGTCGTCGGGGCGATGGACGCCGCGGACCGTCAGGGCACCGGCCCCGAGTCCGACTCCGTCCGCATCGAGCTCATGGCGGACTGCCTCGCCGGCATGTGGGCCGGGCACGCGGCGACCACGGTCGACCCGGACACGGGCGTGACGTTCCTTCGGGAGATCACCGACCAGGAGCTCGCCGACGCACTCTCGGCAGCGTCCGCCGTCGGCGACGACCGCATCCAGGAGTCCGCCACGGGCCAGGTCAACCCCGAGGCGTGGACCCACGGCTCGAGCGAGCAGCGCCAGCGCTGGTTCACCACGGGCTACAACGGCGGCACCATCCAGGACTGCAACGCACTGTCGGCATCGTCCCTCTGATCCCCCGCACCGAGATCGACCCGAACGGCACCAGATCGACCCTTCGAAGGTCGATCTCGAACGCTGAGGTCGATCTCGCGGGAGCGCGTCAGAGCTCGATCGAGTACATGCGCGAGCCGGTGACCTTCTCATAGCCGAGGCTCGCGTAGAGGCCGTGCGCGCCGGAGGGGTTCTCGGTGTCGACGTCGAGCGACGCGTACTGCATGCCGTCCGCCGCCATCGCGCGCATGGCCGCCGCGAGCGCCGCGACGGCGACCTTGCGGCCGCGGAACGCGCGACGCACCCCGAGGGTCTCGGTGTAGCCGAACGTGTAGCCGCGGACGGCGAAGTCCGCGTCGTAGCGACCCGCCATCTCGTAGCCGACGACGAGCGGCCGACCCGCGCGCAGCGCGGCGGCGGTGTCCGGGTCGGTCGAGCCGTCGGCGAGGAGCGCGTCCACGTCCGGGGCGTCGTCGACCACGAGGAAGGACCACTGGGGCGCGAACTCGCTGCGCCCGTGCGTCCACGTCTCCGCGGTCTGGGGCTGGCTCCCCCAGTGGTCCCGGAACGCGTCGTTGTGCGCGAGGCGCGCGGCCTCGTCGAGCTCCGGGGACCACGGCACGACGCGCAGCGACCCGTCGAGCGGGACGTCGGGCACGGGAGCGGCGAGGTCGCGGCGCAGGTCGGAGTAGAAGCGGCGCGGGGTGAACCCGTGACGCTCGTAGAGGCGCTGCTTCGACGGCGGGTCGGTGTCCTCCCCGTACAGCGAGATGCGCGCCGGGATCTCCTTGCCGCTCGCGGCCAGGAGCTGACGGGCGCGCGCGACCTCCCACGCGAGCAGCTCGCGACCGATCCCGCGGCCGCGGTGCGTCGGGTGCACGCCTCCCCACAGGAACGTGCGCACGGTCGTGACGTCGCCGGGCGCGGTGTCGACGAGCGCGTACGCGCGCAGGGTGCCGTTGGCGTCGGCCCCGACGAGCGAGTCAATCGCGGCGTCGCGCCACGAGGCGGTGAACAGCTCCTCGACCTCGCCGAGCGACTCGCGGTACGGCTCGGCGTCGGCCTCGGCGATCGCGTTCTTGAGCGCGAGCAGGGCCGGCGCGTCGGACGGCTCGGCGGGGCGCCAGGCGAGGTCGCCCGCCGCGACGGCCGGCAGGTCCGACGGCGCGGCGGCCCGCACGGCGATCGGCGCGAGCGTCGGGGTGGCCGCGTTCTCGACCTGGTCGGCCGTCGAGGGAGAGGACATGCCGACCACGGTAGGTGCGCGCGCGCCGTCGGGCACGTGCTTTTCGCCGTGCCGGAGCTGCCGAGAAGTGAGAACTCGCCCCGGAATCGGGCGAATCCGGGGCACATTCTCACTTCTCAGCGATCGCCGGAGAGGTGAGACGGCCGCCCGTGCCGAACCACCCGACGTCTAGGCTCCCCTCTATGCCCACCGCCGTTCCTCAGGACCTCGCCGACGCCCGTTCCCGCGCCCTCGCCGACGCGCTGCGCACGCGCGTCGTCGTCGCGGACGGCGCGATGGGGACGATGATCCAGGATCAGGACCCGAGCCTGGACGACTACCAGGGGCTCGAGGGCTGCAACGAGATCCTCAACGTCTCGCGCCCCGACATCATCGCCGCCGTTCACGACGCGTACCTCGAGGTGGGGGTCGACGCGATCGAGACGAACACCTTCGGCGCGAACTGGTCGAACCTGTCGGACTACGACATCGACGACCGGATCCGCGAGCTGGCCGCCGCGGGTGCTCGGATCGCGCGCGAGCGCGCCGACGCGTTCGCCACCGATGAGCAGCCCCGCTGGGTGCTCGGCTCGATGGGTCCGGGCACGAAGCTGCCGAGCCTCGGGCACACGACCTACGCGCACCTGCGCGACACGTTCGCCGAACAGGCCGCGGGCCTGCTGGAAGGCGGGGTCGACGCGATCCTCGTCGAGACGAGCCAGGACCTGCTGCAGACGAAGGCCGCGGTGACGGGGTCCCGCAACGCGATGCGCGAGGTGGGGCGCTCGGTCCCGGTGATCGCCCAGGTGACGGTGGAGACGACGGGCACCATGCTCATGGGCTCGGAGATCGGGGCGGCGCTCACGACGCTGCAGGCACTGAAGGTCGACGCGATCGGCCTCAACTGCGCGACCGGTCCGGCCGAGATGAGCGAGCACCTGCGCCACCTGTCGCGGCACGCGGAGATCCCCGTGACGTGCATGCCCAACGCCGGGCTGCCCGTGCTCGGCCCGAACGGCGCGACGTACCCGCTGTCGCCCGAAGAGCTCGCGGCCGCGCACACGCAGTTCGTCGGTGAGTTCGGGCTGGGGCTCGTGGGCGGGTGCTGCGGCACGACGCCGGAGCACCTGCGCCGCGTCGTCGAGGCGGTCCGCGCGCGCCCGGTCGTCGAGCGGCACCCGGTCCGGGAGAACGGCGTCGCGAGCTTGTACTCCCACACGGACCTCCACCAGGACGCGTCGTTCCTCGCGATCGGCGAGCGCACGAACGCGAACGGCTCCAAGGCGTTCCGCGAGGCGATGCTCGCGGAGAACTGGGACGAGTGCGTCGAGATCGCGCGCGCCCAGACCCGCGACGGCGCGCACCTGCTCGACGTGTGCATCGACTACGTGGGACGCGACGGCGTCGCGGACGTCCGCGAGGTCGTCTCGCGCCTCGCGAGCGCGTCGACGCTGCCGCTCGTCATCGACTCGACCGAGCCCGAGGTCGTCGCGGCCGGGCTCGAGCTCGTGGGCGGGCGCGCCGTCGTGAACTCGGTGAACTTCGAGGACGGCGACGGTCCGACGTCGCGGTTCGCCCGGGTCATGCCGCACGTCGTCGAGCACGGGGCGGCCGTCGTCGCGCTGACGATCGACGAGGAGGGCCAGGCGCGCACCGCGGCGGGCAAGGTGGAGATCGCGACCCGGCTCGTGGAGACGCTGACCCGCGACTGGGGCATGCGCGTCGACGACATCATCGTCGACGCCCTGACGTTCCCCATCGCCACCGGCCAGGAGGAGACGCGGCGCGACGCGATCGAGACGATCGAGGCGATACGCGAGATCACGCGCCGCTACCCCGGCATCCACACGACGCTCGGGGTGTCGAACGTGTCGTTCGGGCTCAACCCCGCGGCGCGCACGGTGCTCAACTCGGTGTTCCTCCACGAGGCGGTCGAGGCCGGGCTGGACTCCGCGATCGTGCACGCGGCGAAGATCCTGCCGCTCGCGCAGATCCCCGACGAGCAGCGCGAGGCCGCGCTCGACCTCGTCTGGGACCGGCGTGTGTACGACGACGAGGGGAACCTCGTGCACGACCCCCTCGCCCGCCTGCTCGACCTGTTCGAGGGCGTGGACTCGGCGGCGCTGAAGGACGCCCGTGCCGCCGAGATGGCCGCGCTGCCGGTCGGCGAGCGCCTCGAGCGTCGCATCGTCGACGGCGCGCGCAAGGGCCTCGAGGACGACCTCGACACCGCGATGGCGTCCGGCCTGAAGCCGCTCGAGATCGTCAACGACCACCTGCTCGAGGGCATGAAGGTCGTCGGCGACCTGTTCGGGCGCGGCGAGATGCAGCTCCCGTTCGTGCTCCAGTCCGCGGAGGCCATGAAGACGGCGGTCGCGTACCTCGAGCCGCACATGGAGAAGGTCGAGGGCGAGTCGGGGTCGAAGGGCACGATCGTGCTCGCGACCGTGCGCGGCGACGTGCACGACATCGGCAAGAACCTCGTCGACATCATCCTCACGAACAACGGCTACACGGTCGTCAACATCGGCATCAAACAGACCATCTCCGCGATGATCGAGGCGGCCGAGCAGCACGACGCCGACGTCATCGGGATGTCGGGGCTCCTCGTGAAGTCGACGGTCGTCATGAAGGAGAACCTCGCGGAGCTCGCCTCGCGCGGGCTGGCCGAGCGCTGGCCCGTGCTGCTCGGGGGCGCGGCGCTCACGCGCACGTACGTCGAGGACGACCTCGCGGGCCAGTTCCCGGGCGTCGTGCGGTACGCGCGCGACGCGTTCGAAGGACTGCGGCTCATGGAGCCGCTCGTGCGCATCGCGCGCGGCGAGTCGCCCGACGCCGTCGGGCTGCCCGCGCTGAAGAAGCGCCGGCACGCCGTGGTCACCGTGACCGAGACCCCGGTCGAGGACCTGCCGGCGCGGTCCGACGTCGCTGCCGACAACCCCGTGCCCGATCCCCCGTTCTGGGGCACGCGCCTCGTGAAGGGCGTGCGTCTCGCCGACTACGCGGCGTTCCTCGACGAGCGCGCGACGTTCATGGGCCAGTGGGGGCTCAAGCCGGGGCGCGGTGACTCTGGTGCCTCGTACGAGGAGCTCGTCGAGACCGAGGGCCGACCGCGGCTCAACGAGTGGCTCGACCGGATCCGCACCGAGGGCATGGTCGACCCGTCGGTCGTCTACGGGTACTTCCCGGTGTGGTCGGAGGGCGACGACCTGGTCGTCGCGCACCACGGTGCGGGGCTCGCGGGGATCGGGGCCCCCGACGGCGGGTCGGGCGGCGAGCCCGGGACCGAGCGGCTGCGCTTCACCTTCCCGCGCCAGCGTCGCGACCGGCACCTGTGCCTCGCAGACTTCGTCAAGCCGCGGTCGTGGGTCGAGGAGACCGGCCGGTACGACGTGCTGCCCGTCCAGCTCGTGACGATGGGTGCGAGCGTCGACCAGCACACCGCGAAGCTCTTCGCCGGGAACCACTACCGCGAGTACATGGAGCTCCACGGCCTGTCGGTGCAGCTCACCGAGGCGCTGGCCGAGATGTGGCACTCCCGCGTGCGTGCCGAGCTCGGGTTCGCCGACGAGGACCCGAACGAGGTCGAGGGCATGTTCAAGCTCGAGTACCGCGGGGCGCGCTTCTCGCTCGGCTACCCCGCGTGCCCGGACATGGAGGACCGCACGAAGGTCGTCGAGCTCCTCCGGCCTGAACGTGTCGGCGTCGAGCTCTCCGCGGAGCTCCAGCTCCACCCGGAGCAGTCGACCGACGCGTTCGTGTTCCACCACCCCGAGGCGAAGTACTTCAGCGTCTGACGTGCGCCCGGGTGGGGCTGGGGAGCGCGACCGCGAGCGCGTGCTCGCGTCAGGCCCACTTCCAAGTACTGACGACCTGATCGATGAGCTCGTCGCCGTTGTCGTACGGCGTGACGATCGCGATCACGAAGAACTGGACCGCATCCGCGCCCGGTGTGTACGGCTCGGGCGCGAAGGCGGTGATGAAGGCCTTCGTCTGCGTCTCCTCGAAGGTTCCTTCGACACGAGTGATGTTCGCCGGAACACCGTCGAGGGTGGTCGGCTCGTGCAGGCTGAGGACCTTTCCGTTCTCCGCGAAGTACGAGTCCGCGATGGCGTCAACAACTCCGTCGAGGTCGGTCCCGACCCCCCACGCGTCGGACGTCGAGGCGCGCACAGGTTCGACCTTCACTCGACCGTAGATCGCGCCGACTCCCGTCGGCACCACCGTGCCGTCCATGACCTCGCCCCAGAGCTCGAGGGCGCCCAGACACAGGTTCTCGTCGTCGTACGAGATGTTGTTCACGAACGCCTGCGGGCCCTCGTAGGACCAGCACGGTGTCTCGATCCGCTGGCCCGAGACGATCGAGAAGTCGTCCTCCGAGGGAACTGTGGGGGTCGCGGGCGCGCCCTCGCTCTGTGACGTGTTCGCGCCTCCCGATTCGTCATCGGTCGCGATGTCGAGGGGAAACGTGCAGCCGCTCAGCGCGGCGAGCATACAGACGAGGGCGAAGCCCGCGATCCCGTGGCCGAGGGGCGTCCTCCAACCGGGCGCCGCAGGCACGTCGGAACTATGCGGCGCAACAGCGGTCGTGGTCGTGCGCTCGTGCAGTTTGAACAAGATGATCCTCCTGGCCGTGTGTTCTGGCTCGAACACTAGACGGCACGAGGGCGGGATCACTGGTTGTCCACAGGCCAGGAACCGCGCGCCGTCCGACCCGACAGACTGTGTCCCGTGTGATCGACCGATCCGAGGAGGAGCAGTGCGCGGACCGCTCCTGGGGGCGACGCCCGACGATGCACGAGACGAAGCGCTCAGGCTGCTGGCAGATCTCACCGACCACCAGCTCGAGGCGCGGTGGAACCTCGGCCCGACGACGGGGGCGGTGCTCCGTGCGGTTGCGGCAGACCCGGGACGGGTGCGCTGCGCGACCGGATACGTGGGCGTCGACGAGGAGCACCCTGCGACCTCGACGGTGTACGTCCGGCCCCTGCGCCCGTTCCGCATCTCGGCGGGGCCGAGCCAGTTCGCGCCGTGGGCCACGGACGACGACTACGTCCACCCGGACTGGTGCGAGTGCACGGGCCTCCTCCGCTACGTGAGGGACGAGCTGGGACTTGACCACGACGGCGCACCGAACGAGATCCACCCGGAACCACTGGACTCGCGCGGCCCGTACGCGACCCCCGAGGAAGCGCCTGCACGATGGCTCCGACTCTGGTGGGACTAGCGAGGAAGGCGGCAACGACTCCTCACGGTGATCGTTCGCCGGACGTGTACCCGCGGAGCCGGGCTGCCAGGACGTCGAAGTACGGCAGCCCCCTCCACTGGTCGCGGTCGCCGACGACGTAGTGCCGGTGCTTGGCCCGAGAGACCGCGACGTTCATCAGGTTGGGGCGCGACGCGGCCCAGGATCGAGCACCCTGGGTGCCCCGCCCAGGACGAGGACGACCACGGACGCTTCCTTGCCCTGGGAGACGTGGACGGTGCCGCACGTGATCCAGTTCCCCCCGGCCTCGCCGCGCACGTCGACCAAGAGGCTCTCGCGCACGGGACGGTCGAGCACGGACGCATCGGACTCCGTGACACCTTGCGTGAGAACTCCGAGCCGGACCGGCTGCGCGGGTGCGCCGTGGCGCATGAGAGCCGTCGTAGACGGCGTCGTTGACGACGGAGAACATGGGCTCGGCACACCGGCGGTGCACCCGCAGCGGCGATCCGACCCACAGCGCCTCGTCGTCGCGACGAAGGTGGGTGCCGAGCGGGGTGACGCGGTCCGGGAGGGTCTGGACGGACTGCTGTCCCGGCAACCACGTGCCGCTGATGCGGTGGTGGTCGCGCATCCTCGCCTGGGTCGTGTGCAGCGCGGCGGTGACGACGGGTTCGAGCTGGAGCGGGTCGCCGACGGCGACGACGCTCTTCGACTGACATGTAGATCCACGCTCGTCGAAGAACGAGCAGGTCAGCGTGATGAGCGGTCGAGCTCCGCCGCAATGAGTGCCGACGCGACTTCAAGACCGCGTTCGCCCGCTGCAGCTCAGGGTTCTTCTTCTCCAGCTCGGCGATCCGCTCTCGCTGTCCGTCGACGGTCCCGGGCCGGTGGCCGGCAACGATCTGGACCTGGCGGACCCCGCCGCGCAGCGTCTCGGCGTTTCACCCCGAGGGGGTCACCTCTCCGGCGCCCCCAGCTGCGACCGGGGATCGTCCTCGAGCGCGTTCAGGACTATCCGGGTCGAGCGATCGCGCAGCTCGTCAGGTTACTTGCGCGGTGCGGGCATGATGACAGGGAAGTCCCCTCCGTGGCTTCACTGCCTCCATCACAGACCGGCGTCAGGCCGCCGTGCCGCCGTAGTGCGCGGCCAGACGCCGCAGCCCCTCGTCGACGCTCACGGTGGGGCGCCAGCGCAGGTCGCGGCGCGTCGTCCGCTGGTCGAACCAGTGCGCGGTCGACAGCTGCTCGGCCAGGAAGCGCGTCATCGGCGGCTCGTCGGCGCCCGGGCGCACACGCCAGACGGCCTCAACCAGGCTGCCCGCGGCCCGCGCGACGCCGGCCGGCACGCGCCACCGCGGTGGCTCGACACCGCCCGCCCGGCAGATACCCGTGAGCAGGTCGGCGACGGTACGCGGCTCGCCGTTGGTCAGCACGTACGCACGACCGTGCACGTCGTGGGCGCGGTCGAGCGCGGCGAGGATGCCGTCCGCGGCGTTGTCCACGTAGAGCGTGTCGATGAGCGCCGCGCCGTGCCCCAGCAGGGGCAGGCGCCCGCCCGCCGCCCGCTCGAGCACCCGCTCGACGAGCTGGGTGTCGCCCGGCCCCCACACGACGTGCGGGCGCACGGCGACGACGCTCGGTCCGGTCTCTCCCGACCCGTCTCGCAGCCGACGGCGGTCGCGGCCGAGGGCGAGCAGCTCGCCCGCCGCTTTGGTGCGCGCATACTCGCCGCGTGCGTGCCGGGGGTCGGCCGGCGTGGTGCCCGCCCCGACCAGGGACGAGCCCAGGTGGGCCACCGACGGCGAGGACACCTGCACGAACCGCTCGACCCCGGCGCGCTCGGCCGCGTCGAGGAGCGCACGGGTGCCCTCGACGTTCACGGCGTGGAACTCCGCGGGCTCGCCCGCGAGCGACACCTTGGCCGCGAGGTGCACGACCGCGTCCACGCCGCCGACGGCGCGCGCGACGGCCGCCGGGTCGGTCACGGACCCCTGGACGTCCTCCACGCCCGGCACGCCCGAGGAGCGGCGCTGGAGGGTGCGGACCTCGTCGCCGCGTGCCACGAGCGCACGGGCGACGGCGCCTCCGAGCAGCCCCGACGCCCCGGTCACGAGCACGGTCACGGTCGCCCCACCCGCCCGCCGGCGAGGACGCGGTCCGCCCAGGCGGCGAGGCGCGCCCGGTCGATCTTGGAGTTGTGCCGCACGTCGGTGGGCATGCGCGGCACGACGAGCACGGCCGCGAGCGCCACGGGCGACGCGGCGCGCACGGCGGCGGTCAGCGCCTCGGGTGCCAGCCCGGTGCGCCGTGCGCCGGGCGCGGTCTCGACCACCGCGACCGCCTGCTCCAGGCCGGCAGGCCCGACGCCGACGACGGCGGACCGCCGCACCTGCGCCACCCGCTCGACGTGCTGCTCCGGCCCCACGGGAGCCAGCGGGCCGTCGGCCGTGCGGAGCACGTGCCCGAGCCGCCCCCCGATCCACAGGCGGCCCTGCGCGTCGAGGTGCCCGACGTCGCCGGTGCGGTGCCAGCGCCCTGGCGGGGTGTCGCGCTCGGCGGCCAGGTCGGTGAGCCACAGCCGGTCGTAGCGCTCCTTGAGGTGCCCGGCCCGCACGATGACCTCGCCGAGCACGCCGGGCGCCGCCGACGGCGCGCCGGTCGCGGCGCCGTCGTCGTCGAGCGCGCTGACGAGCACCTCCGCCCCGGGCACGGGGCGGCCCACGCACACGCCCGCGTCGGGGGCTGCGGCGGCGTCGCGGATGCCGTCGAGCGTGACATCCGTGACCAGGAGGCACTCCGTCATCCCGTACGGGGTGTGGGCCGTGGCCGCGGGCATGAGCTCGGCGGCCGAGCCCAGAAGCTCGGCCGAGATCGGCGCGCCCGTGGAGAGGAACGTGCGCACGCGCACGAGGGCGGCGCGGTCGGCGGCGTCGAGCGCGTCGGCGGTCGCGACCACGTTGAGGATCGCGGCGGGCGAGAGGAACACGATGCGCGCGTCCGACGCACGCACGGCGTCGGCGACGGCCCGGGCGGTGAGCGTGCGCGGCGAGGAGACGTCCATGCGCGGCGTCACCGACCGGGTGCCGAGCGCGGGCCCCAGCAGCGCGAACGGGGCGAAGCCCGTGACCAGCCCGGTGTCGGGGCCGACGTCGAAGTGCTCGGCGAGCGTGTCCCGCAGCGCGGAGAGGCGGGCGTGCGAGTACACGACGCCCTTGGCGGGGCCCGTGGACCCGGACGTGAACAGCACGGCGGCCTCGTCGTCGGGGCCGGGCTCGGACGGCAGCGCGACGCCCTCCCCGGCGCGCGCGACGTCGACCAGCTCGTGCGCCACGCCCAGCGCCCGCCGGACCGCGGGCGCGAGCGGGTCGGCCGAGATCCGCACGCCGGGCCAGCCGAGCGCGCGCGCCGCGGCCAGGCCCTTGGTCTGCGCGACGACGAACCGCGGCCACGCCCCGCGTTGAGCGCGGGTGAGCCCGCGGACCCCCAGCCCGGCGTCGGCGACCACCACGACGGCCCCGATCCGCAAGCACGCGTAGACCAGCGCGGTCAGCGTGGGCCCCGGTTCCACCAGCAGCGACACCCGGTCGCCCCGGCGCACCCCGATCGCGTGCAGCCCCGCGGCGACCCGTCGCACCTGCCGGTCCAGCGCCCGCCAGCTCACGGCCCGTGCAGACCCGTCGGCACCGGTCGCCGCCATGTCCAGCACCGCGGGCGCGTCGTCCCCCGCCCGCGCGTCCAGCCCTGCCCACAGCGGCACGAACGGCGCCGCGGCACCCCCGTCAGCACCGGTCGCCCCGGCACCGACCCGGGACCGCACCTCTTCCCCGAGCCATCCGAGAACGGCAGGTGCCCAGTCCGCATCCTCGGCGACGAGATGGCCGGCCTCCGCGAACCGGTGCACGTGCGCGTGCGGCAGCCGGCGCACGAGGTCGTCGAGGTAGCGGTCGGAGAACACCGGGTCGTGCGGTCCCCACAGCAGCACGGCGGGCACGCGGAGCCGCGCGACGCCGGCGGCGATGCGGTCGAGCTCGGGCGCGCTGGGGTGCGCGGCGCCCACGGGGATGTCGGCGACGAAGCCCTCGATCCCGTCGCGGTCGTGCGCGGTGCGGTAGGGCAGCCGGTAGGCGTCCGCGACGTCGGCGGGCAGGCGCGGGCGTGCCAGGGCGAGCGTCGTGTCGAGGAAGGCGGGCGTCGTGCGGGTGCCGAGCCGGTGCACGGGGCCGGCGAGCGCGAGGCGCAGGGGTGCGGGCAGCGCGGCGCCGTCGGGCTGATGCACGGCCGTGTTGAGCAGCGCGACGCCGGCAAGGAGGTCGGGGTGGTCGACGGCCCAGCCGAGGGAGACGACGCCGCCCCAGTCGTGGCCGAGGGTGACGACGGGCCCGGCGAGACCGAGGGCGGCGGTGAAGGCGCCCAGGTCGGCGACGCGGCGGGCGAGCGGGCGGTGCTCGCCGGTGCGGGCGGAGAACCCCATCTCGAGCTGGTCGACGGCGACGACGCGCCACGCTGCACCGCCGCCCCGGACGGCGGCGACGGAGTCGGTCACGAGCCGCCGCCACAGGTAGGACCACGTGGGGTTTCCGTGCACGGCGAGCACGGTGCCGACGGGCGCGGCACCGCGCCGCTCGAGCTCGGGGCCCGTGTCGAGGTAGTGCCAGGTCGTGCCCCGGGCGTCACGCAGCACGTGGCTGTACCGCGGGTCCAGGCCGGGCAGCCCTTGCGGGACGGTGCCGGCGGGGCGCAGGAGGGGGACGGTCGCTGGCGTGAGGGCAGGCCCGCTCACCAGGCCAGCTCCAGCATCGCCGTGTTGATGCCCGAGCCCACGCCCATGAGCAGCACGCGGTCGCCCGCGCTGAGCGCGACCTGCTCCTCGACGAGCGTGATCGGCACGGAAGCCGGCCCCACGTTGCCGAACCGCTCGTAGGTGGTGGGCACGCGGGAGCGGTCCAGGCCCACCGCCTCGACGATCGCGTCGGTGTGCACGCGTGAGACCTGGTGCGTGATGTACCGGTCCATGGAGGACCAGTCCCAGTCGGCGACGGCGTCCTTCCACGCGTCCACGACGAGCTCGAGGCCGCCCTCGAGCAGCGCCTTGGCATCGGTGAACATGCCCTCGGTGCTGCCGACGCACAGATCGTGGAACCGGGTGGCGGCGCGGGTGACGCCGCCGAGCACGCGGTGGGCGCGCGGGTGCTCGTCCGCGCGGCCCAGCACGGCGGCGGCCGAACCGGAGCCGAGCGTGAGCGAGGCGAACTCCTGCATGAAGTCGTCGCGGTCGCGGTCCTCGCGCAGCAGCCGCTCGATCGTGCGGTCGTGGATGACGTCGGCATCCTCGCCGTCCACGACGACCGCGTAGCGAATCTGGCCGGACTCGATCATGCCCGCGGCGAGGCTCATGCCGTTGATGAAACCGAGGCACGCGTTGGCGACGTCGAAGTTCGTGGCGGACGACGGCAGGTCGAGCCCGTGGTGCAGCCGCACCGCGACGGACGGCTCGAGGTGCGTGCGCGTGACCGACGTGTTGATCAGGAGCCCGACGTCGCTCGGATCCACCCCGGCGGCGCGCAGCGCCTCCTGCCCCGCGGCAACCGTCGCGGCGTCGACGTCCTCCTGGCCGGTCCAGGCGCGCCGCTCGCGCACGCCCGCCACGCGTTGCAGCAGCGTGGACGGCAGGCGTAGCCGCCGCAGCGCGGGAGCGAGACGCTCCTGCACCTCGGCAGACGTCCGCACGCCGGCGGGAAGCCGGCTGGTGACGGACAGCAGCGCGACGTTGGTGAACCTGGCGGTGGCGTTTCCTGACACACGAGCTCCAGACGGCCGGACGCACGAACGTCCGGCACAGCGACGAGACGACCCGGGGGCGCGTGGCCGCCCGTGCGGCCGCACGACCGCGCCGGGCAGGCGCGACGGCTGGTGCCGCCCGCTCCCGCGTCCTCGAGCGTAGGACGCTCGGCGGATGCCCGCCGTTCCAACCGGAGATGTGGGATGCGCCACGTCGACGGTCAGGCCGCGCGGCTGCCCCTGCTCGATGACTTCCGCGACGGCCCGCGGTCTACCCCTGGACCGAGACGGCGAGCCGACCTGGAGACGACGATGGGACTCATCGAGATCGAGCTGTTCACGACCCTCGACCTCGTCGGGCAGGCGCCCGGCGGGCCGGAGGAGGACCCGGAGAACGGGTTCCCGTTCGGCGGCTGGCAGGCGCCGCTGATCGACGACGTCGCCGGGGCGCAGATCGCCGCCGCGTACGAGGGCGCCGACGCGCTGCTGCTCGGGCGGCGCACGTACGACATCTTCGCGTCGTACTGGCCGTTCCAGGAGGGCGGGCAGGACGACGACTTCGCGGCCCTGTTCAACCGCATCCCCAAGTACGTCGCGTCGCGCGGCACGCCCGACCTGTCGTGGGCCGGATCGACGCTGCTCGGCCCCGACCTCCCGGCCGCGGTGCGCGAGATCCGCGACCGGCACGAGCACGTCAAGGTCGTCGGCAGCCTCGACCTGGTGCAGACGCTGCTGCACGAAAAGCTCTTCGACCGCCTGGACCTCTGGGTGCACCCGATCGTGCTCGGCACCGGCAAGACCGTGTTCGACGGCGGCGCGGTCCCCACGAACCTCACCCTCCTCGAGCCGCCCGCGACCAGCCCAGCGGGCACCGTGCTCCTGCGCTACGGTCTCGCCGACGGCACGCCGGCGACGGGTGACATGAGCGAGCCGGGGCGCGGCGTAGACCTCGACGCGTGATCCTGGACACAACCCATGTCCCACACGCCGGGAGGCACCGCATGACCATCCAACGACTCGACAACGTGGCCGTCGTCGTCGACGACCTCGACGCGGCGCTCGCCTTCTTCACCGAGCTCGGGATGGAGCTCGAGGGCCGGACGACGATCGAGGGGCGCTGGGCGGAACGCGTCGTCGGGCTCGACGGCCTGCGGTCGGAGATCGCGATGATGCGCGTGCCCGGTGGCCCTGGACGGCTCGAGCTCACCCGCTACGACGCACCGGAACCGCTCGACCTCGGCCTGGGCACCGCATCGCCGAACGTGCTCGGCATGCACCGCGTGATGTTCGCGGTCGACGACATCGACGACACGGTGGAGCGCCTGAGCGCCCACGGCGGCGAGCTGCTCGGCGAGATCGTCCGCTACGAGGACGTGTACCGCCTCTGCTACCTGCGCGGGCCGGGCGGCGTCATCGTCGGGATCGCCCAGCAGCTCGGGTGACCGGCGGGCGCCGTTACGAGGCCTGCGCCGTCTCCCCGCGCAGGACCGACGTCATCTTCTTGCCGCGACCACGCTACCCGCAGAACTCAGCGGCACATTTCCTCCGCCAGGGCAGGAGACGACAGGCTGCGCCGTCCGGGCTCAAGAGTCCGTGCCCGAACTCACATCGTCGCCGAACACTGTGCGCGCTGCCCGATCGAACACGCTCGCGAGCGCATCCCGCCATGCAGGCAGATCTCGCGAGAGGGTGACCCAGGTGAGCTCACGGTCGATCTCGTCGTACTGGTGGATGAGCCAGTTGCGGTTGGCGATCGCGTCTCGCCACCGAACGCCATCAGGAGGATCGACTCCCGCCGCCGTGAGACGCCTGGCGGCTTCGCCGAGCTTCATCATCAGCGAATCGCCCGCCTCTTGGGCGATCGTCGACGCGCGATAGCCATCTTGACCACCCGCCACGATCTCGTCTGCGCGATCGAGCCAGTCGCGCATGTGCAGGTACTCCTTCGCTGTCCTGCGATCCATCACAGCAGCACGGCCTCCCGACGGATGTCGTCATCGAGACGGGGTGCCAGACCCCCATAGGTGATGACGTCGACGTGGCGCCCCAGGACCCTGGCAAGGGTCTCCTGCAGATCGACCAACTCGCGGATTCCTGCACCGTCCGGTGCTTGGACCAGCACATCGATGTCGGAGTCGTCCCGCGCATCTCCACGCGCGACGGATCCGAACACCGCGACTCGTGAGAAGCCCCGACGCTCAGCGACCTGTTTCAGCACGTGCCCACCTGCCTCGACCAGCACTTCCGGGTGGACATTCCGCACGTCCTCCGCCGCCTTGAGCTGCTGACTGACCGCGGGTTGGCTCACCCCGAGCGCCTCAGCGATCCTCCGCTGCGAGGTCCCCTCAGCCGCCATGGCGCGCAGCACCATCGCACGTCGCAAGCGCACGATCTGCTCCGCACGACGCGCCTCGTGGTACTCCGTCACCAGGTCCATAAGTAGACCTTATCGCCAGTCATCTCTTCGGTCGAGGAAGGCACCTGCTTCTGTTGGCCACAAGGCGGAGTCAGGCGGGACGGGCCGTTGCCGTGCTCATGCCGCGCGACGCCTCGAGCCGGTCGACGAGCAGCATGCCCGCCGCGACGAGCGGCACAAGCACGAGGTTGCCGAGCAGCATGGTGCGCAGGAACGGCAGCCCGGCGACGTAGCTCGCGACGAGCCCGTCGACACCCGCCGGGTACCAGGTGCCGCGGCCCTGGAGCCAGACGCCGAAGTTCGTCCACGCGAAGAACCACAGCGACCCGGCGACCCCGAACGCGGCCCCCGCGCCGACGCGGCGCCAGCCGGTCGTGTTCCTCGCGAGCAGCGAGCCGAGCCCGACGACGAGCCACGCGCTCCACGTGAACAGCGCGATCGCGGTGTTGCCCAGCACGACGTCCGACACGACCGTCACCGCGAGCGGCACGGCGAACGCCCAGCGCGAGCGCAGCAGGATCGTCGCGGCGAACGTGGCGGCCGTGACGAGCTCGAGGTTCGCCGGTGCCCCCAGGTCCTCGCGGACCAGGCGCCACACGACCGCGAGCGCGGCGAGCGCCACGACGAGCGCCGGGCGCCACCAGCGGGTCAGTAGGTCTCGAGCTTCCACGTGATCTCGTCCCCGTTCTTCGTCTCGAGCGAACCTGCACCCACGGTAGCGGCCTCGCCGTTGACGTAGAGCGCCCAGAACTGGTTGTCCGGGTTGGCGGCGACGCCGTCGACGCTCGTGACGAACGCGTTCTCGCCCTCGCCGGTGACGGCGGCGGACGGGTCGGCCTCGAGCAGGAGGGCGAGCGCGGTGCTCCCGTCCTTGCCCTCGTAGGAGAACTCGGGCGCCTCCTCGGCGTCGCCGGACGCGTCGTCCGACGCCTCCTCCGTCGTGTCGTCGGCCGGCGCGCTCGTCTCCTCGCCGGCGGTCGACTCCGAGGCCGAGGGCGTCGCGTCGCCGGCAGGCTCGTCGGTGGACGAGCATCCGGCCAGGAGGCCCGCGGCGAGCAGGACGGCAGTCAGTGCGGTGAGCGGGCGCGCAGAGGTCTCGCGGAGGGTTCGATGGGTCACGGGTCCAGCGTACGGAGCGCGCGCCCCGTCCTGCCCGACCGACCGGCAGGCGGACGGTGTGGTCGCCGACCGACGTCAGACGTCGATGCGCGCGTGGTCGAGCTCGGAGGCGCCGGCGACGATGAAGTCCTTGCGCGGTGCGACGTCGCTGCCCATGAGGAGCTCGAAGACGCGCTCGGCGGCCTCGGCGTGCTCGGCGGTGACGCGGCGCAGCGTGCGGTGACGCGGGTCCATCGTCGTCTCGGCGAGCTGGTCGGCGTCCATCTCCCCCAGGCCCTTGTACCGCTGGATGTCGTCCTTGTAGCGGCGCCCGGACTTGTCGAGCTTCTTGAGCGTCGCGGCGAGCTCGGCCTCGGAGTACGTGTAGATGTACTCGTTCTTGCGCCGGCCCGACCCGATCACCTCGATGCGGTGCAGCGGCGGCACGGCGGCGAACACGCGGCCCGCCTCGACGAGCGGCTTCATGTACCGGTAGAAGAGCGTGAGGAGCAGCGTGCGGATGTGGGCGCCGTCGACGTCGGCGTCCGTCATGAGCACGATCTTGCCGTAGCGCGCGGCCTCGAGGTCGAACGAGCGGCCCGACCCCGCGCCGAGCACCTGGATGATCGCCGTGCACTCGGCGTTGCGGAGCATGTCGCTCACGGACGCCTTCTGGACGTTGAGGATCTTGCCGCGGATCGGCAGGAGCGCCTGGAAGTCCGAGCTGCGCGCCAGGCGAGCGGTGCCGAGGGCGCTGTCTCCCTCGACGATGAACAGCTCGCTGCGCTGGACATCGTCGCTGCGGCAGTCGACCAGCTTGGCGGGCAGCGACGACGTCTCGAGCGCGTTCTTGCGCCGCGAGATCTCCTTCTGCTTGCGGGCCGTGAGGCGCGCGCGCATCTCGGCCACGACCTTGTCGAGCAGGAGGGCCGCCTGCGTCTTCTCGTCACGCTTGGTCGACGTGAGCAGCGCGCTGAGCTCCTTCTCGACGACGCGCGAGACGATCGCGCGCACGGGCGCCGTCCCGAGGACCTCCTTGGTCTGGCCCTCGAACTGCGGCTCCGCGAGCCTGACGGTCACGACCGCGGTCAGGCCGGCGAGGACGTCGTCCTTCTCGATGCGTTCCGACGCGTCCTTGGTCGAGACCTTGAGGCGACGCGCGTTCGTCTCGACCGCCTTGCGCACGACCTTGAGCAGTCCCTGCTCGAACCCGCCGAGGTGGGACCCGCCCTTGGGGGTCGCGATGATGTTGACGAAGCTGCGGACCTCGGTCTCGTAGCCGCCGCCCCAGCGCAGCGCGACGTCGACCTCGCAGTCGCGCTGCACGGCCTGCGGCGACATGTGCCCGCGGTCGTCGAGCACGGGAACGGTCTCGGTGAACGAGCCGGTGCCGGTGAGGTGCCACGTCGCCGTGACGGGCGCGTCGGGCGCGAGGAAGTCGACGAAGTCGACGGACCCGCCGGTGTGGACGAACGTCTCCTCGTGCGGGCCCTCCTCCCCCGGCGTGCCCGGCAGGCCGCGCTCGTCGCGCACGGTGATCTCGAGGCCGGGGACGAGGAACGTCGTCTGGCGTACGCGGGTGACGAGCTCGTCGTAGGAGAAGACGGCGTTCTTGGGGAAGATCTGGCGGTCGGCCCAGTACCGCACGCGCGTCCCCGTGACCCCGCGCTTCGCGCGGCCCACGATCGCGAGCTCCGACCCGGAGACGAACGGCTCGAACGGGGCGTCCGGCGCGGGACCGGTCCGCGGGTCGGAGAAGACGCCGGGCTCGCCGCGGTGGAAGGTCATGCGGTGCGTCTTGCCGCCGCGGTCCACCTCGACGTCGAGGCGCGCGGAGAGCGCGTTGACCACGGACGCGCCGACACCGTGCAGACCGCCCGACGCGGTGTACGAGCCGCCGCCGAACTTGCCGCCCGCGTGCAGCTTCGTGAAGACGACCTCGACGCCGGTGAGACCCGTCTTGGGCTCGATGTCCACGGGGATCCCGCGGCCGTCGTCCTCGACCGTGACCGACGAGTCGGCGTGCAGCACGACCCGGATGTGCGTGCAGTTGCCGGCGAGCGCCTCGTCGACGGAGTTGTCGATGATCTCCCACATGCAGTGCATGAGTCCGCGCGAGTCGGTCGACCCGATGTACATGCCGGGGCGCTTGCGCACGGCCTCGAGGCCCTCGAGCACCGAGAGGTGGCGAGCGGTGTAGCTGGAGCCGGCGGAGGTGGTCGTCACGGCGGACAGCCTAGACGAGCCCGCCCACACCTCCCGGCTCCCATGCCGCAGCAGCGGCGGACGGCGGCTCGCCGTGCGGGCGGGACCGCTACGCGGGTAGCGAACCGGGGCCCTCCGGGCACACTGTTCCGGCCCGGGGATGATTACATGGTCGGGTGACAGCTACGACGACCACCACCCAACCGCTGACCGCGGCCGACCGCTGCGACCGCTGCGGGGCCCAGGCGTACGTCCGCGTGGTCCTGCCGAGCGGCGAGCTGCTGTTCTGCGGCCACCACGCCCGTGCGCACGCCGAGGCCTTCACCGGCGTCGCCACCTCCATCCAGGACGAGACGGACCGTCTGCTCGCCGAGCACGGCGCAGGATCCGCTGTGCGCTGATCGACGCTTCTCGACGTCGAGGCCCGGGTCGCGGTGCGGCCCGGGCCTCGTCATGTCCGGCCTCGCCACGTCGCGTCGGCCCGCGATGACCGGACGCGCCGTCAGCCGGCATCCTCCTCGTCCAGGAGGTCCTCCCACTCGAGGATCCGGTAGGTGACCAGCCCGTGGACCACGAACGGGTCGCCCTCGGCATACGCCTCGGCGGCCTCACGGCTCGTGAGGATGCTCATGGCCCCGTTCGCCTGCGGGTCCTCGAACGTCCCGACGGCGAGGAGCTCGCCTCGCGCGACCACCGCGTCGATGTGGGCCGA
The DNA here is from genome assembly GCF_059159975.1 of Cellulosimicrobium sp. BMG9.22. NCBI lineage: Bacteria > Bacillati > Actinomycetota > Actinomycetes > Micrococcales > Promicromonosporaceae > Cellulosimicrobium > Cellulosimicrobium sp. BMG9.22. The sequence continues at coordinate 32,772 of NZ_JBZGBY010000003.1, forward strand.
GTGCGCGTCCATGTGCGGCACTGATCGGGCGACGACGTCGGGCGCCGAGTCGTAGAGGACGACCCATCGCGAGCTCATGGCGTCACCTCCTGCCCGCGCGCTCGGCACGCACGACGAGCCGGCCCAGGATGTGCTCCCACCCCCGGTCGAAGGCGCCTCCCGCGAACCCCCCGCCGTCAGGCAGCGCGCACGCCGCCGCGAGCTGCTCGTCGTCGAGCGCCTCCCATCCGCGATGCTCGACCGAGACCCGCGTCAACGACGGTGCGAGCGACGCGAACGCCAGCTCGACCTCCGTCGTCACCGGCGTCAGCAGCCACGTCATGGTGAAGCCGTGCGGCGGGTCCCAGGCCGCGAGCTCGCCCCACGATCGCGTGGAGCCGTCGTCCCACGTCTCGACGACCCGGCCCCCGACCCGCTCCTCCACAGCCACGGAGCGCACGGCGTCGCCGCCCACGGAGAACGGCACGACGGGCCACCACGTCCCGATCTCACGCACGAAGACCGCGAACGTGTGCTCCTGGGCCGCGTGCACCACGACCGACCGGCGCACCGGCGGTCGTCGGAGCTCGAGCACCCGGTCTCCCGGCTCAGGCCGCCGCTCGTCCATCCTCGTCCTCCCCCGATCCCGTGCGGCCCGCCTCCTGCTCGGCGAGCCGGGCGGCGACGTCGAGCGACGCCGCCCACATGTCCTCCAGGTACTGCCTGAGGCCGGCCAGTCCTTCCGACCGGGCCCGGTAGAGGTTGCGCGTCCCGACGCTGCGGTGCGTCACGAGCCCCGCGTCCTCCAGCACCCGCAGGTGCTGGCTGACGGCGCTGCGCGTCACCTCGAAGCTGCTCGCGAGCTCGCCCACGGCGAGCTCGTCGGAGGCGACCAGGCGCAGGATCTCGCGCCGCCGGGGTTCGGCGAGCGCCCGCAGCACGTCGTCCTCGCACGAGGAGGTCACGTCCACGGTCCTACCGCATCGCCGTCGCGGTCCGCCGGCACGGCGACGGTGCGGTTGTCGGCGGGCAGCGGCGTCGCGCCCGGCAGCGTCGTGCCCATGGTGGTCGCCTCCGTCGTCAGGTCGGCGTCGTCGCCGACCACACCACAGTAAGTCTCCACTAACGGTAAGTCAATACTCACCGATGTCGCCTGGAGAACGACAGGACGCCCGGCACCCCACGAAGGGGTGCCGGGCGTCCGGGGTCGTTCAGTGCGAGCCGTCAGTCCAGGTAGTCGCGCAGGACCTGCGACCGCGACGGGTGTCGCAGCTTCGACATCGTCTTCGACTCGATCTGACGGATGCGCTCGCGCGTCACGCCGTAGACCTTGCCGATCTCGTCGAGCGTCTTCGGCTGCCCGTCGGACAGGCCGAACCGCATCGACACGACGCCCGCCTCGCGCTCGCTCAGCGTGTCGAGCACCTGGTGGAGCTGCTCCTGCAGGAGCGTGAAGCTCACGGCGTCGGCCGGGACGATCGCCTCGGAGTCCTCGATGAGGTCACCGAACTCGGAGTCGCCGTCCTCGCCCAGGGGCGTGTGCAGCGAGATGGGCTCGCGGCCGTACTTCTGGACCTCGACGACCTTCTCCGGGGTCATGTCGAGCTCCTTGGCGAGCTCCTCCGGGGTGGGCTCACGGCCCAGGTCCTGCAGCATCTGGCGCTGCACGCGGGCGAGCTTGTTGATGACCTCGACCATGTGCACCGGGATGCGGATCGTGCGCGCCTGGTCCGCCATCGCGCGGGTGATCGCCTGGCGGATCCACCACGTCGCGTACGTCGAGAACTTGTAGCCCTTGGTGTAGTCGAACTTCTCGACCGCACGGATCAGACCCAGGTTCCCCTCCTGGATCAGGTCCAGGAACAGCATCCCGCGGCCCGTGTACCGCTTCGCCAGCGACACCACCAGACGCAGGTTCGCCTCGAGCAGGTGGTTCTTCGCGCGCTTGCCGTCGTGCGCGATCCACTGCAGCTCACGCTTGAACTTGCGGTCGATGTCCTCTCCCTCGGCCGCGAGCTTCTCCTCCGCGAACAGACCGGCCTCGATCCGCTTCGCGAGCTCGACCTCCTGCTCCGCGTTCAGCAGCGCGACCTTGCCGATCTGCTTGAGGTAGTCCTTCACCGGGTCCGCGGTCGCACCCGCGGTGACGACCTGCTGCACCGGCGCGTCGTCCTCGTCGGCGTCCGACACGACGAAGCCGGTCTCCTCGGCCTCCTCGGTGGCTGCCGCGGGAGCCCCGGCCTTGCCGGCGGTCGCTGCAGACGAGGTCTCCTCGTCGACGGTGACCTCGATCGCGAGGTCCTCGACGTCGACCTCGGCCTCGCCGTCGCCTGCAGCCTTCTTCGCGCGGGCCGGGGTCGCCTTGCCCTTGGGCGCGGCCTTCGTGCTCGTCGAGGCGCGCTTCGCGGGGGTGCGCGCCGGCGCGTCGGCCTCGGTCGTCTCGGCGCCGTCGGCGGCGGGCTTCGCCGTCGTGGTGCGCTTCGCAGGTGTCTTCGTGGCGGGCTTCGGCTGGCTCGCACGCGCTGTCGCCGTGCTGCGCCCGGAGGCCGCGGCGGCGACCTTCGTCGCGGTCGGGATGTCGACCTCGACACCAGCCCCCGCGAGCGCGCGGAACACCGCCTTCAGCCGCTTGGCGTCGTTGACCGCCGCCTGCTCGCACGCGGTGCGGAAGCTCTCGGCGTCGACGCGACCGTTCGCGCTGCCACGGCGCAGGAGGTCCTGCAGTGCGGGGTGCTCGAACTCTCGCGGGAGTGCGGGAATCTGGGATGAGGGCGCCACAAACCGACCTTTCGGCAATCATGGGGGGCGGTAGGGCCGCCGGAGCGGGGACACGAACCGTGAGGTGCGGGCTTCTCGTGGACCCTCACGGCGAGTCGTGCGGCTCTGGCGGACATCTATATTGTACCGGCGATCCGCGCACCGGACGTCGCGACACCCGGTGATCTCACCTTCACCCCACCGTGGGGCGATGGTTCACCGCGTCTCTCGGCGCTCGGCACCGGATCCTGCGTCGTACAACGGACGGTCCCCCGCGAAGATTCCCCCGCGCGGCCGTCCGCGCCTCACCTGGCCGCGGCCGCGCCGCCGACCTGCACGACGACGTCGCTCAGCTACCCGCGGGCCGCTCGGGCTTGACGGCGAGCACCGGGCACGGCGCGTCGAGCAGGATCCGCTGCGCGTTCGAGCCGAGGATGAGCTTGCCGACCGGGCTGCGACGACGCAGGCCGATGACGATCAGCTCGGCAGACGCCCGCTCGGCGGCGGTGACGAGGTCCTCGGCCAGGTCGGACGTGCCGGTCTCGCGGCGCAGCGTCGCACCGGTGCCCTCGAGCAACGCCTCGACACGGCGCAGGTCGTCCTCGCGGTGCGCGACCAGCTCCGGGGCCGCGCCCGGGACCTCCCCCACGACGACGACGAGATCGGCCCCGCGTCGTGCCGCCACCGCTGCGGCGCTGTCCAGCGCCTCGCGGCCCTCGGGGGTGCTCAGGTGCGCGACGACGACGGTCATGTGTCCTCCGGGTACGGCTCGTGGTGCGGTCGGCCGCGGCAGGCCGTGGCCGCACGTCGTGTTGCCGTCGAACCTACCGGAACCCCGGCCGCCCGGCTCACACGTCCGCGCGGATCCAGCCCGGCGGCACGCCCGCGTCGAGCGCGCTCGACAGCAGCAGCGCGAGGCGGTAGCCCGGGTCCTGGGCGAGCGCCTCCGTGAGTCGCTCGCCGGCCCGCCCACCGTCGCCCTGCCACCACGCCAGGAGCGCGAGCAGCGTGAGCGCGGGGGTGGCGCGACCGCGAGCGGCGTGCGCGACCACCGCCTCGAGGACCGTGCGCGCCGGGTCCGTCAAGGTGGGGTCGGGGACCACACCCACGGCGGGATCCACGATCGCCGCGATCGCGGCGCCCGTCCCGGCGTCGACGTCCCCGCCGCGTACCGTCCGGTCGGCGAGGTCCGCGGTCCCGGGGACGAACGAGACGAGCACCGCGTCACGCACCGCGATGCTCTCCAGCCCTGCTTCGATGCGCCCGATCGTGCTCGCGGGCAGCGCCGGCACGTGCGTCGGCGGGACCTCGGGTTCGCGCCTTGCGACCAGGGCGACCGCCTCGCGCCAGGCGGCGAGGCTCTCCAGTCGCCACGCGACGTCGTCGGGCCGTGCACCACCGTGTGCCGGCACCGTGCCGACTGCGAGCGCCCGCTCACGGGCGCGCCGCGCCGCACGAGCCGCCCGACGGCGAGCCTCGGGGCTCGCGCGCGGGATCCGCAGCGCCTCTTCCCGCGAGTCGGCGAGGGCGGTGCCCGCGAGGACCATGTGCGCGCCCACCTCGCTCGACTCGAGGTCGCTGAGCGGTCGGCCGTCGGAGGGGCAGCAGTCCTCCTCCGCGCAGTCGAGCGCCGCCCAGCCCGACGACGACACGACCCACGTGTCGACGGGACCGTGGACCGCCTCGACCGCCTCGCGGCAGTGCTCGACGGCTGCTCGCTCGCGCGCGACCTCCGTGCCCGCGACCGGAGAGCGCAGCGGTGCGTCGGTGTACACCACGAGGACGACGCGCCGCGCGCCGTCGGCGGCGAGGTGCCCGACGACGGACCGCGCAACCTGGGGCCCGTGGTCCAGGTCGGCCAGGTCGTCGACGTCGACGCGGACCACGAGGCCGATGCGGCCACGCGGGGGCCGCAGGCCGACGAGGACGATGCTGTCTTGCGGTCGGTAGCCGAGACGGTAGGGGACGTAGGCGAGGAGCTCGCGCGGGCCCTGGGCCCGGATCAGTGTGGTCATGCCCTCATCCCAGCCCGGCTCGGTCCTCGCGCGTGCGGACGCGGTCCGATGCCTGTGGACGGGGCGGGTCGCCCGGGAGGGGCCCGCGGGGCTGTGGTCTGCCGCGAAGTGTGGTGCCCGCACGGTTCTCGAGAGCTGGTGGCCACGGCGCGCCGGGATGACTACCGTGTGCGCGTGCCCCCACGAACCCGTCGAGCACGCGCGTGCCGCGCGGGCGTCGCCCTCGCCGTCGTCGCGCTGCTCGTCGGGTCGTCGGCGGCGTGCACGCCGGACGGGACGAGAGACGCGCCGGCCGCCCGGGACACGCCGCAGGACGTTCCGGGCGGCGGGGGCGATCCCGCGCCCGGCACACCGCTGCCCGAGTACGACGCGGCGTCGGCCGTCGGGGACCTCGCGGAAGGGTTCCCGGCCGGGCTCGTCACGATCCCGACCGGCGCTCAGGTCCTCGCGAGCTCGGCCCGCCCGTCGGAGGACGGCGCGCTCGTCCTCATCACGCTCAACCTGCGTTCGGACGAGCCGGTGGAGGCGCTGACCGCGTACTACACGGAGGCGCTGGGGGCGGCAGGCTTCGGCGTCTCCCCGACGAGCGTCCCGAGCGCGCTCACGTCCCTCACCACGTTCGTCCGCACGACGGCGCCCGAGGCACCGACCGAGTCCGTCGCCGTCGGCGTCTTCGACGACGAGACGGAGCGGCTCGTCACGATCAGCGGACAGGTCGTCGGCGCCTGAGCGCATAGGCTGCCCCTGTGCCGACCCGGTTCCCGTCCTCTGCCCGCCCGGACCGCCCGACGACGGGTTCCGACGACGGGCCGCGCGCGCTCGTCGACCGCGAGGACGTGCGCGCCGGCGTCGACGACGCGCTCCGCGCCGCGACGGACGCGCTGCGCGCCGAGCTCGCCACGACCCACCCCGACGGCGAGCCGCTGGCGGTCGCCACGGAGGAGCTCCTCGCGGGCGGCAAGCGGCTGCGCGCGGCGTTCTGCTACTGGTCGTGGCGCGCGCACGGAGGCGACCCCGCGAGCCCGCACCGCGACGTCGTGCTGCGGGCGGGTGCGGCGCTCGAGCTGTTCCAGGCCGCCGCGCTCTTCCACGACGACGTCATGGACTCCTCGGACACGCGCCGCGGGCGCCCGACGGCACACCGGGCGTTCGCCCGTCGGCACCGCGAGCTGGGCTGGTCGGGCGACGGCGATCGGTACGGCGAGAACGCGGCGATCCTGCTCGGCGACCTCGCCCTCATCGGGAGCCACCGCGAGCTCGGCGAAGCGCTCGACGCCGTCCCCGCCGGTGTGGCGACCAGAGCACGCAGCGTCTTCGGGCGCATGCAGACCGAGGTCACCGTGGGTCAGTACCTCGACGTGCACGCCCAGGTGCTGCCGTGGGGCACGGACCCGGCAGCGGACGAGGAGAGGGCGCGGGCGGTGATCCGGTCCAAGTCGGCGCGCTACAGCGTCGAGCACCCGATCGCGCTCGGTGCTGCTCTCGCCGGCGTCGACGACGCCGCGGTCGCGGCGACGAGCGCGTTCGGCCTCCCGGTCGGCGAGGCGTTCCAGCTGCGCGACGACGTGCTCGGCGTCTTCGGCGACGCGTCGGTCACCGGCAAGCCCGCTGGGGACGACCTGCGCGAGGGCAAGCGCACGGTCCTCGTGGTGCGCGCGCTCGCCGCCGCCGACCCTGCGCAGCGCGAGCTGCTGCTCACGCACCTCGGCGACCCGCGGCTCGACGCCGGTACGGTCGAGGAGCTGCGCGACGTACTGGTGGCCACCGGGGCGCGTGACGCCGTCGAGAGGCTCATCGACGAGCTCACCGCCCGCGCGTCGTCGGCGCTCGGCGCGGCCGGTCTCGTCGCGCCCGGCGCGTCGATGCTCGCCCTGCTCGCGCGCGCGGCGGTCGAGCGCACGGCCTGACGACCGGGTCGGTCAGAAGAGCGACTGGGCGACGCGCCGCACGCGTGCCTTGTGCCCCGCGAGGAGTGCGTCGATCGGGGCCTCCCCGAGCTCCTCCTCCGGGCGGAAGAGCCACTCGATGATCTCCGCGTCGTCGAAGCCCGCGTCGGTGAGCACGACGACGGTGCCCTGCAGGCTCGCCAGGACGCCGAGGCGCCCGCGCTCGTCGGGAGTACCGGCGTTGGCCGGCTCGATGAGGTGGAAGGGGACGAGGAAGCGGGCCGGCACCTGGAACGTCGTGCGCTCGCCGCGCTTCACGCCGACGAGGCGGCGCTCCTGGACGATCCGGCGCACCTTGCCGACGTCGGTGCCGAGCGCCTCCGCGATGTCGGGGAGGGTCAGCCACTCGCCCACGAGGGCGTCGAGCTCGGTGCGGTCGGGAGCTGCCGGGGGCACGTCAGGGTCGGTCACCGGACCAGCCTACGGCGTGCCTGCACACGACACCCACGCCGTGCCCGCCGCGCTCACAGGTTCACAACACCTCGCCGCCTAGACTTCCCCCGTGGCCACCGTGACGACCGATCCCCTCGTAGGCCGCCTGGTCGACGGGCGGTACGAGGTCGTCTCGCGCATCGCGCGCGGCGGCATGGCCACCGTGTACCTGGCGGTGGACCGCCGCCTCGAGCGCGACGTCGCCCTGAAGATCATGCACGCGCACCTGGCCGAGGGCGCTTCCGGAGCGGACTTCGTCTCGCGGTTCCGGCGCGAGGCGCGCGCGGCGGCCCGCCTCACCCACCCGGGCCTCGTCGCGGTCTACGACCAGGGGCTCGACGGCGACACGAGCTACCTGACGATGGAGTACGTCGCCGGGACCAACCTGCGGCGGATGCTTCTCGACGACGCCCCGCTGACCCTCGGCCGCACTCTCGACGTGCTCGCGGAGGTTCTCGACGCCCTCGCCGCCGCGCACCGGGCCGGGCTGGTCCACCGCGACATCAAGCCGGAGAACGTCCTCCTCGACACCGAGGGCCGGCTCAAGGTCACCGACTTCGGGCTCGCGCGCGCCGTCAACGAGGTCACCGCGACGACGACCGGCACAATCCTCGGGACCGTCGCCTACCTCTCCCCCGAGCTCATCGCGACCGGCGCGTGCGACGCCCGCACGGACGTGTACGCCGTCGGGATCCTGGCCTACGAGATGCTGCTCGGCACCGTCCCGCACACGGGCACGACGCCGATCCAGGTCGCCTTCCAGCACGTCAACACGGACGTCCCGCCGCCGTCCGACGTCGCACCGTGGATCCCGCCCGAGGTCGACGACCTGCTGTGCGCGCTCGCCGCGCGCGACCCGGCGGACCGACCGGTCGACGCCGGCGCCGCGCTCGCGCTCGTCCGGTCCGTGCGTGCGGCGCTGGACCCGGCTGACCTCGACCGTCGGGTCGACCGGCCGAGCACCGGCGCCGTCCCGGGAGCCGCAGCGGTGCGTGCTGAGGCCGCCCGCCCGACGACGGACCCTGGGTGGGCACCGACGGCCGCCCTCGCGGCGCTGAGCCTGCAGGACCGCGAGGCCGCGGGCCTCACGGAGCCGCTCGCCGTCGGGCACGTCGTCACGCCGACGACCCTCACCGGCCCTCCCCCGCCTCCGCCCGCGGCACCCGTTCGCAGCCGCCGGGGACGCGCGCTCGTCTGGACGCTCGTCGTGCTGCTGGTCCTCGGCGGCACCGGCGCGGGAGCCGCGTGGTGGTTCTCCTCCGGCCCGGGCGCCTACACGCCCGTCCCCGACGGCCTCGTCGGGGTGTCCGGCACCGAGGCCGTCTCGGTGCTCGACGGCGCCGACCTCGGCCACACGATCGAGGAGCGCTACGACGACGACGTCGCGGCGGGCGCTGTCGTGGAGACCGACCCGCCGTCGGGCGAGCCCGTGCGCAAGGACGGCAGCGTGCAGCTCGTCGTGTCGAAGGGCGTGCGGATGCTCATCGTGCCGACCGGCCTGGTCGGCGCGACGCAGGTCGAGGCGACCGCCGCGATCGAGGGCGCAGACCTCACGCTCGGCGAGCCGGTCACCCGGAACGACGACGAGGTGCCGACCGGCCAGGTCATGGCCGTCACCGACCCCGACGGCAACGCGATCGACGAGGGCGCGACCGTCCGCCACGACGTCCCGCTGGTGCTCACCGTCTCCTCGGGACCGGCGCCCGTCGTCGTGCCGCAGGTCACCGGTTCCGAGAAGGACGCGGCGGTCGCGGCCCTCGAGGAGCAGGGCCTCGTCCCGGCCGTCACCGAGGAGTACTCCGAGACGGTCGCGGCGGGTGTCGTGATCCGCCAGGACCCGGAGCAGGGCACCGACGTGGTCCGCACCGACACGGTCAACGTCGTCGCGTCCCTCGGCCCCCCGCTCGTCGAGGTGCCCGACACCTACTCGATGAACGTCAAGGCTGCCGAGAAGGCGCTGACCGACGCGGGCTTCACGGTCGAGGTCCGCCACCCGCAGGGCATCAGCCCGCTCAACATCGTCTACGCCCAGGATCCCCCGGGCGGAGACGGTCGCACGGCCCCCAAGGGCTCGACGATCGTCATCAACGTCTTCTGACCGCCGACGCCGGCACGACCACGGCTCTACCTCGGCCAACCACGCCTCTACCTCGACCGACCACGGCTCTACCTCGGCGACCGAGAGACCAGGGCGAGACGACGGCGTGAGGGCGGGGCGGGCGGCTGCGCCGGGTCGTGGCGGGTCTGGCGGGAGCCGCGAGGAACGAGCGGCGGATGGTAGACCCGGCGCGGCCGCCCGCCCCGACCGGACCCGACCCCGCGGACCCGACCACGCGCAACCGACCCGAGCGTCAGCGGCGCAGCATCTCCGCGACCTGGAACGCCATCTCCAGCGACTGCTGGTGGTTGAGCCGGGGATCGACGAGCGTCTCGTACCGCAGGGCGAGCCCCGCGTCGTCGATCTCCTCGCTGCCGCCGAGCACCTCGGTGACGTCGTCGCCCGTGAGCTCGACGTGCAGCCCGCCCGGGACCGTCCCCGCGGCGCGGTGCACCTCGAAGAAGCCGCGGACCTCGTCGAGCACGTCGTCGAAGCGGCGCGTCTTGTAGCCGCTGTCCGACGTGATCGTGTTCCCGTGCATGGGGTCGGTGACCCACGTGACGGGCACGCCGGCGCGCGCGACGCCCTCGACGATCGGCGGCAGGGCGTCGCGGACGTTCGCGGCGCCCATGCGCGTGATGAAGGTCAGGCGCCCGGGAATGTCGTCGGGGTTGAGCCGGCGGGCGAGGGCGAGCGCGTCGTCGGGGGACGTCGTCGGGCCGAGCTTGACGCCGATGGGGTTGGCGACGCGCGACAGGTAGTCGACGTGCGCGCCGTCGAGCTGGCGCGTGCGCTCCCCGATCCACAGGAAGTGGGCCGAGGTGTCGTAGGCGTCACCCGTGCGTGAGTCGAGGCGGGTGAGCGCGCGCTCGTAGTCGAGCACGAGCGCCTCGTGGCTGACGAAGAACTCGACGGTGCGCAGGGCGTCGAAGTCGGCGCCGCACGCGTCCATGAACCGGATCGACCGGTCGATCTCGGACGCGGTCTGCTCGTACCGCGCGTACGCGGGGTTGCGCATGAAGCCGCGGTTCCACTCGTGGACCTGCCGCAGGTCGGCGAACCCGCCCGTCGTGAAGGCGCGCACGACGTTCCAGGTCGCCGACGAGATCCGGTACGCCTCGACGAGGCGCTCCGGGTCGGGGATGCGGGCCTCGGGTGTGAACGCGTGGCCGTTGATCATGTCGCCGCGGTAGGCGGGCAGGGTCACGCCGTCGCGGGTCTCGGCGTCGGAGCTGCGCGGCTTGGCGTACTGCCCGGCCATGCGGCCCATCTTCACGACGGGCATGCTCGCGCCGTGCGTGAGGATGACGGCCATCTGCAGGATGGTGCGGATCTTGTTGCGGATCCGGTCGGCGTTCGCCTCGGCGAACGTCTCGGCGCAGTCGCCGCCCTGCAGGAGGAACGCCTCGCCCCGCCCGGCCGCGGCCAGGCGGGCGCGCAGCGTGTCGGCCGCCGCGGGCACCACGAGCGGCGCGGAGGCCGCGAGCCGCTCCCGGACGCCCGCGAGCGCCGCGGCGTCCGGCCACGTCGGCTGCTGGAGCGCGACGAGGGAGCGGAAGTGGTCGAGGCCGGCGTCGGTCTCCGGCTCGCTCGTGGTGGTCATCCCGCGCTCCGGGTCAGTGCGCCGCGGGCGCGGCGGCGACGAGCGGCTGGCCGATGCCCTCGAGGAGGTCGCCGAACCACTGCTGCGACACGTCGAAGGCCTTGCCGCCCGCGATGCGCGGGAACTCGATCGCGCGCAGGCGGTCGCCCTGCTCCTCGTCGTGGCCGATGACGCCGGACTCGCCGCGCAGCGCGCACTCGACCGCGAGGTCGGTCATCGACTTGATGAGGCGCAGGTCCTCGGCGTTCGCGGCGGCGGCGCGCGAGAAGTAGCCGGACTTCTGGACCATCACCTTCTCCGCGCCCAGCTTCTCGGCGAACTGCTGGGCGAACCACTGGCCGGGGTTGACCGTGTCGAGCTTGACGTGGCCGAACGGGTCGCGCTGGACGGTCTCGCCCGCGGCCTCGAGCTGCGCGACGATCTCGTGCATGCCCGCGCCCTCGGACAGGAAGATGTTGACGTTGCCCTGGGTGTCCATGATCGCCTTGAGGCGCTCGGCCTCGGCGTCGATGTCGAGCGCGAGCTCGGGCAGGAAGACGGCGTGCACGTCCCAGCGCTCGCGCGTCAGGCCGAGGGCCGGCGCCCACTCCTGGGCGTCGAGCCACTTGCGGTACTCGGCCGCCGACGCCGCCGTGAGCCAGCCGCAGTGGCGGCCCATGACCTCGTGCACGATGAGCATGCGCGGGCCCGAGCGGTGCTCGCCGATGACGTTCGCGGCGAAGCCCGCGGCCTCCTCGGCGGCGGTCCACGCCCCGAGCGACTGGCGGATCGGGATCACGTCGTTGTCGATCGTCTTGGGCAGACCGACGACGGTGAGCTCGTAGCCGTTGTCGTGCAGGTAGGCGGCGAGGTCGGCCGCGGTCGTGTTCGTGTCGTCGCCGCCGATGGTGTGCAGGACGTCGACGCCGTCGGTCTTGAGCTGCTCCGCGGCGACCTGCAGCGGGTCTTCGCCCTCCTGGACCAGGCCGCGCTTGACGCAGTCGGCCGCGTTGGTGAGCTTGACGCGCGAGTTGCCGATGGGCGAGCCGCCGAAGCGGTGCAGGATGCCGGCCTGCTTGCGGCCCTCGTCGTCCACGACGATCTTCGTGCCCGTGAGCAGGCCGTGGTAGCCGTACTGGTAGGCGATGATCTCGATCTCGGGGTCGAGCTCCGTGTACCGCTCGATGAGGCCTCCGACGGCGGAGGACAGGCACGGGGCGAAGCCGCCCGCGGTGAGGAGGGCGACGCGACGAACCGACATGTGAACTCAGAACCTCTCGTAGGACGGATCCGTGGGCCGGACGGCCTGCGGTCCGGCAGATGATGGCAGCGTGGTGGAGACGGGAACGGGCCCCGGCCCCGTGAGGGGCGTGGGCCACACCGTGCGACCGGCCGTCGCTCAGTCTACTGACGCGGCGCCCGGCTCCGGCGGCGGTTCCGGCACCTGGACGTCGGGAGCGGGCCGCCCGCCGGGCGCGCCGCCGGCGGGCGCGACACCCTCGGCGTGGCCGGCGGCGAGGCGGGCCTTGGCCGTCGCGGCGTAGATGTCGACGTACTCCTGGCCCGACAGCCGCATGATCGCGTACATGATCTCGTCGGTGACGGCGCGCAGGATGAAGCGGTCGTTCTCCATGCCGCGGTAGCGCGAGAAGTCGAGGGGCTCGCCGATGACGATCCCGATGCGCATGGGCGTCGGGATGACCTTGCCGATCGGCTGGGCGATGTTCGTCCCGACCATCGCGACGGGGATCACGGGCGCCCCCGACTCGAGCGCGAGCCGCGCGACGCCGGTCTTGCCGCGGTAGAGGCGACCGTCGGGGCTGCGCGTGCCCTCGGGGTAGATCCCGAACAGGTCGCCCTCGCGCAGCACGCGCAGCCCGGTGTCGAGGGCCGCCTCGCTCGCCTTCCCGCCCGTGCGGTCCACGGGGATCGTGCCGACACCGCGCATGAAGCCCGCGGTGAGCCGGCCCTTGACGCCCGTCCCCGTGAAGTAGTCGGACTTGCCGAGGAACTGGACCTTGCGCCCGAGGACGAGCGGCAGGATGAACGAGTCGATCACGGCGAGGTGGTTCCCCGCGAGGATCGCACCGCCGTTCTCCGGCACGTTCTCCACGCCCCGCGTCCAGGGACGGTAGAGCACCCGGAGCAGGGGCCCGACCATCACCTGCTTCATGAACCAGTAGAACAACGTTCCTCCTCGCGGCGTCCCGGCGCGGGACGTGCATCCGACTCTAGAGTGAATGGCATGGCCGCACCGAATGCCCAGCCGGACTCACCCCAGCCCGACGACGCCCCCGACCCCACGCCCGACGACGGTCCTGCAGGGCAGTCGCAATCCTCCGACGCAGGCGACGCAGTCGGCGAGGGCGACGCGGGCGACCCTGCCGAGCGGCCGACCGACGAGCCGCGCCAGCCCGCGCTCGACGTCGACGCGCAGTGGGCGGGCATCGTCGCCGAGCTCTCCGACCTGACGGACCTCGACGCCGCACGCCAGGCGGGCGAGGACGACGACGTGGGCGAGAAGCCGTCGTCGGGCCCGACCGACGTGCAGCGCGGGCCGCGCGACGTGCTCGGGTCCGTGCCGGTCGCGCCGTGGGTGCGGGCGACGGGGCCGCGGGACTGGCCCGCCACGCCCGACGTCGAAGCGCTCGAGGAGGCGGAGAGCCATTTCGTCCCGCCCGACCCGCCGCTCGTCCTCGGCCGCGACCCCCTGCTGACCATGGCGTGGGCGCTCGTCGTGGGCGTGCCGATCCTGCTGCTCGTGGTGCTCGTGCTCGCGCGCCCGTACCCGGTGGTCGTCGCGCAGGTCGGTGCCGGGGCCTTCCTCGCGGGTCTCGCGATCCTCCTCTGGCGCATGCCGCACCACAGGGACGACGACGACCAGGGCCCGGGGGCCGTCGTCTGACGCCGACCGCGCCGGGATGCCGACACGTGGCGGGACGGCGCGGGGCTCAGCGGCGCGCGAGGTCCGCGGCGCCGACGATGCCGGCCTCGTTGCCGTGCTCGGCGAGCTCGATCTTCGCCTCGGGCCGGTGGCCGCGCGCCGAGAGCTGGTCGGCGAACGCCCGGCGGACGGGCTGCAGCAGGAGGTCCCCCGCCGCGCCGACGCCACCGCCGATGACGATGAGCTCGGGGTCGAGCAGCGCGGTCACGGACGCCGCGCCCTCGCCGATCCAGCGGCCGAGGTTCGCGAGGAGCTCGACCGCGAGCTCGTCGCCCTCCTGCGCCGCCTGGGTGACGTGAGGGCCGGTGAGCTTGTCGGCGTCGCCGCCGCAGATCTCCAGCAGGCGGGTCGCGCGGTCGGGCTGGGCGATGAGCGCGTTCTGCCCGTCCCGCACGAGGGCCGACCCCGAGGCGTACTGCTCCCAGCACCCCTCGTGGCCGCACCCGCAGTAGTGCCCGCCGGGCACGACCCGCATGTGCCCGACCTCCGCCGCGACACCCCACTTCCCCCGCACGAGCCGGCGGTCCACGACGAGCGCGCCACCGAGCCCTGTGCCCACGGTGAGCATGAGCATGTCCGTCACGTCGCGCCCGACGCCGAACTGGAACTCCGCCCAGCCGGCCGCGTTCGCGTCGTTCTCGACGACGATGGGCACGTCCGCGTCGCCGATGAGCTCGCGCACGTTCCGCTCCAGCGGGTACTCGCGCCACGCGATGTTCGGCGCGAAGAGCACCGACGTGCGGTCGGGGCTGACGAAGCCGGCGGCCGCCAGCCCCATGGCGCCGACCTCGTGCTCGGCGGTGAGCTCGGCGTACACGTCGGCGATGGCACGGTCGATGCTCGCGACGTCGTCCGCCTCGGTGTCGCGGCGCGTCTGGACGAGGATCTCGCCCTTCTCGTCGACGACCCCGGCCGCGATCTTCGTCCCGCCGATGTCCACACCGATGGCGTGCATGTCCCGTCCTCACTCGCTCGACTGAAGGGTTGGCTGCAGGTGCTGCCTCCCTCGCGGACGCCGCACGACCACCGGAACTCCGCGCCCGCGCGAAACGTTGCGCAAGCAGCGCACAGCAGCTGAAGCCTACCGACTCCGGGGCGTCCGCGGCACGCGCCGTCACTGGGTAGGGTTCTCCCACCGTCGACTACTGCCACTGGAGCCAGCATGGACGAGATCAGCGCCCCACGGATCGTCGAAGTCGATCCGTCGAAGAACCTCAACGACCTCCTCGCGAGCCGTGTCGCCGCCGACCCGTCGGCGCCGATGGTCGAGCGCCGGACCGGGTCCGGAGGCGCGTGGGAGGCGCTCAGCGCACGGGCGTTCGACGCCGAGGTGGTCGCGGTCGCGAAGGGCCTCGTCGCGCGCGGCGTCCAGCCCGGGGACCACGTGGGCATCATGTCGCGCACGCGCTACGAGTGGACGCTCTTCGACTGGGCCACCTGGGCGGCGGGTGCCGTGCCCGTCCCGCTCTACGAGACCTCGAGCGCCGAGCAGGTGCAGTGGATCCTCTCGGACTCCGACGTGCGTCTGCTCGTCGTCGAGACCGAGGCCCACGCGGCGACCGTCGCCGAGGTGCGCGACCAGGCGCCCGCGCTCGGCGACGTGCTCGTGATCGACTCCGGTGCGGTCGCGGCGCTCACGGCCGACGGCGCGGACGTCGACGACGCGGAGATCGCGCGCCGTCGCGGGCTGGCGGACCTCGAGGACGTCGCGACGATCATCTACACGTCCGGGACGACGGGCCGCCCCAAGGGTGCCGAGCTCACGCACGAGAACTTCTACTCCCTCACGGTCAACGCCGTGCAGGCCGTGCCCGAGGTCTTCGGCGAGCCCGGCGCCCGCACGCTGCTCTTCATGCCGCTCGCGCACGTGTTCGCACGCTTCATCGGCGTCCTCGTCGTCGCGGGTGGCACGGTGCTCGGCCACACGCCGGACACCAAGACGCTCCTCGAGGACCTGGGCACGTTCAAGCCCACCTACATCCTGTCCGTCCCGCGCGTGTTCGAGAAGGTCTACAACTCGTCCGAGCAGAAGGCCGCGGCCGGCGGCAAGCTGAAGATCTTCCACTGGGCGGCCGCGACGGCGATCGCCTACTCGCGCGCGCTCGACGACGCGTCCGGCCCCGGCATCGGGCTGCGCCTGCAGCACAAGGTCGCCGACGCGCTCGTCTTCAAGAAGCTGCGCCACGCGCTCGGCGGCCACGCGAAGTACGCCGTGTCCGGGGGCGCGCCGCTGGGCGAGCGCCTGGGCCACTTCTACCGCGGCATCGGCGTCCGCATCCTCGAGGGCTACGGGCTCACGGAGACGACGGCGCCGACCTCGGTCAACCGGCCGACGAACACCAGTATCGGCACGGTCGGCACGCAGCTGCCCGGCTGCGCCGTCCGCATCGCCGAGGACGGCGAGATCCTCCTCAAGGGTCACCACGTGTTCCGCGGCTACCACGGCAACGAGCAGGCGACGGCCGACGCGTTCGTCGACGGCTGGTTCCGCACGGGCGACCTCGGCTCCCTCGACGAGGACGGGTTCCTGCGGATCACGGGTCGCAAGAAGGAGATCATCGTCACGGCCGGCGGCAAGAACGTCGCGCCCGCGGTGCTCGAGGACCGGATCCGCGCGCACGCGCTCGTCAGCCAGTGCGTCGTGGTCGGCGACCAGCGCCCGTTCATCGGCGCCCTCGTCACGCTCGACGCCGAGGGCCTGCCGGGCTGGGCGAGCATGCACGGCAAGGAGGGGCTCACGGTCGAGGCGGCCGCGACGGACCCCGACGTCCTCGCGGCTCTCGACGCCGCGGTGACACGCGCCAACCAGGCCGTCTCGCGCGCCGAGTCGATCCGCAAGTTCAGCGTGCTGACGACCGACTTCACCGTCGAGAACGGGTACCTCACCCCGTCGCTCAAGGTGAAGCGCTCCGAGGTGCTCAAGGACTTCGCCGGGGACGTCGACGCGCTCTACGCGGACGGCGCGGCCCCGGTGCGCTGACCCTCTCGGCGACCTCACGACGGCCCCCCGGTGGCGACCACCGGGGGGCCGTCGGGCGTCAGGGGGCGCCCGCTGCGTGTGGGTAGGCGCCGATAGCGTCCCCGCCATGCTGAACGGTCCCGTCCTCGCCCCGTTCCCCGGGGCGCGTGACACCGCGCCGGCGGGGACGCCGGTCCAGCCCACGCTCGACGACGTGGGCACGCCCCTGAGCGACGTGACGTTCGTCGTCGTCGACCTCGAGACCACGGGCGGCTCGCCCGCTGCGGCCGGCATCACGGAGATCGGCGCGGTCAAGGTCCGCGGCGGCGAGGTCCTCGGGGAGCTCCAGACGCTCGTCGACCCCGGCGTCCCCGTACCCGCCTTCGTCGCCCGCCTCACGGGCATCACGTCCGCGATGGTCGCGACGGCGCCGCCCATCGAGGCGGTCCTGCCCAGCTTTCTCGAGTTCGCGCGCGGCGCCGTGCTCGTCGCGCACAACGCGCCGTTCGACATGTCGTTCCTCAAGGCGGCGTGCCGGGCGGCGGGGTACGAGTGGCCGGGGAACCAGGTGCTCGACACGGTGACGCTCGCACGCCGCGTCGTCACGCGCGACGAGGCGCCGAACCACAAGCTGGCGACGCTCGCCGCGCTCTTCCGCGCGACGGTCACGCCCGAGCACCGCGCTCTCGCCGACGCACGAGCCACGGTGGACGTGCTGCACGCGCTGCTCGCCCGGCTCGGACCGCTCGGCGTGACGCACCTCGAGGACCTCGCCGGGGCGACCGACCCCGTGCCGCAGGACGTGCGCCGCAAGCGGCACCTCGCGGACGGCCTGCCGGACGCACCGGGCGTCTACCTGTTCCGGGGGCCGGGTGACGAGGTCCTGTACGTCGGCACATCGACCTCGATCCGGCGTCGGGTCCGGTCGTACTTCACCCGCTCCGAGAAGCGCGGTCGCATCACGGAGATGGTCCGCATCGCGCACGCCGTCACCCCGGTCGTGTGCGCGACGCCGCTCGAGGCCCAGGTGCGCGAGCTGCGCCTCATCGCCGAGCACGCCCCGCGATACAACCGCCGCTCGCGCCACCCCGAGCGCATGACGTGGATCCGGCTCACGGACGAGGCCTACCCGCGGCTGTCCGTCGTCCGGGAGGTCCGGGCGCCGGCGGCCCACATCGGCCCGTTCTCGTCGAAGCAGCAGGCACAGGCGGCCGTCGACGCGCTGCACGACGCGTTCCCCCTCCGGCAGTGCACCCGCCGGCTGCCGGTCGTCGCGGCACCCGGCGCGACGGCGTGCGTGCTCGCCGAGATGGGGCGCTGCTCGGCACCCTGCACGTCGCGCGAGCGGGACCCGGCCTACGCCGAGGTCGCCGTGGCCGTCCGCAGCGCATTCGCGGGTGATCCGTCACCGGTCGTCGCGGAGCTCGGACGGCGCATCGCCGCGCTCGCGCGCGAGGAGCGGTTCGAGCAGGCGGGCGAGCTCACGCACCGGCTGCGCGCGTTCCTCACGGGCGCCGCGCGGGCGCAGCGCCTCGGCCCCCTCACCGCGTGCCCCGAGCTCGTCGCGGCGCGTTCGACGGACGACGGCGGGTGGGAGGTCGTCGTCGTCCGCCACGCGCGGCTCGCGGCGACCGGGGTGAGCCCGCCCGGGGAGGACCCGTGGCCGCTCGTCCACGCGCTCGTCGCGACCGCGGAGACCGTCGCCGCTCCCGTGCCGCCCGCACCCGCCTGCCACCCGCACGAGGCCGAGATCGTGCTCGCATGGCTCGAGCAGCCGGGCGTGCGGATCGTCGACGTGACCGGCGCGTGGACGTGCCCGGTCCGCTCGGCGCGGTCCCACGTCGACCTCGCGGCCGCCGTGCGTAGAGTGGTCGCCTGACGACGACCCGTCCCGGAGGAACCATGCTCACCGCCATCGTCCTGATCGACACCGACCCCGCCCGCATCCCCGAGGTCGCGTCCGAGGTCGCGGACCTCAAGGGCGTCAGCGAGGTCTACTCGGTCACGGGCAAGGCGGACCTCGTCGCGATGGTCCGGGTGCAGGAGCACGACCAGCTCGCCGACGTCATCGCCGACCGCATCAGCAAGGTCGCGGGCGTGGTGCGCACCGAGACGTTCATCGCGTTCCGCGCGTACTCCAACGTTGACCTCGAGCAGGCCTTCGCGCTCGGTCTCGACGACTGACGACCGGGCCGTGACCGGCCCGGTCCTCCGCGTCAGTCGTCCGCGGCTGCTGCGGCCCAGCGCGCGAGCGCGTCGCGCGCCGCGCCGTTGTCGACGCTCTCCGCGGCCAGCGCGCAGCCCGCGCGCAGGCGCTCGACGAGCGTGCCCTCGCCGGTCCCCGCGAGGGTGCCGTCGGCGACGAGGCCCGCGGCGGCGTTGAGCAGGACCGTCTCGCGCACCGGGCCCGTCTCGCCCGCGAGGAACCTGCGTGCGACCTCGGCGTTGAACGCGGCGTCGCGGCCCCGCAGGTCGGCGATCGTGACGGGCGACAGCCCGAGGTCGGCGACCGGGTCGAGGCGGTGCTCGGTCACCGACCCGTCGCGGACCTCCCAGACGGTCGCGCCCCCGGTCGCCGCGAGCTCGTCGAGACCGTCGTCGCCGCGGAACACGAGGGCCGACGTCGCCCGGCCCGCGAGCACGCCGGCGATGAGCGGCGCGATACGGGCGTCCGCCACGCCGATCGCCGCAGCGCGCGGCTGCGCCGGGTTGGTCAGCGGACCGAGGACGTTGAACGCCGTCGGGATGCCGAGCTCCTTGCGCGCGACACCCGCGTGCCGCATGGACGGGTGGAAGACCTGGGCGAAGCAGAACGTGATGCCGGCCTCCATCGCGATGCGGGCGACGCGCTGCGGCCCGTGGTCGAGCCGGATGCCGAGCTCCTCGAGCACGTCGGCCGCGCCCGACGACGACGTCGCCGCCCGGTTCCCGTGCTTGACCACCCGGACGCCGGCCCCCGCGACGACGAGGGACGCCATGGTCGAGATGTTCACCGTGTGCGCGCGGTCACCGCCCGTCCCGACGATGTCGACCGCCGGGCCGTCGACGGTGAACCGGCTCGCGTGCGCGAGCATCGCGTCGGCGAGCCCCGTGAGTTCGGCGACCGTCTCGCCTTTCGCCCGCAGCGCGACGAGGAAGCCCGCGAGCCGCACGGGCGACACCTCGCCCGACATGACCTGGTCCATCGCCCAGGCGGTCCGCTCCGCGTCCAGGTCGCGGCCCGCGACGAGCTCCGTGAGCAGACCCGGCCACGAGAGCTCCGTCCCCGTCGGTGCACCCGTCGACGCGCCCGGGACGGGAGCGCTCGAGGAAGAGGCGGGGACGGGGGTCGTGGTCACGGAGGGAGCCCTTCGGTCCGGAACGGTCACTGCGTGCCGACGACACCCAGGAGATCGGCGACGGCGCGCTGCAGCTCGACCGCGTCGAACGGTCGGGGCACCGCGTCGTCGGCGAGCGACCACGATGCTAGCCAACCGTCCTGCGGCCTGCCGGTGAGGACCAGGACCGGAGGGCAGCGGTAGATCTCGTTCTTCAGCTGGCGGCACAGACCCATGCCGCCGGCCTTGTCCGCCTCGCCGTCGAGCACGAGCAGGTCCCAGCCGCCGGCGTCGGCCGCGGACACGACCGCAGCAGGGGTCGCGACCTCGAGCCACTCGATGTCCGGTCGCCCCGCGCCCAAGCGGCGCCCGACGGCGAGCCGCACCTGCTCGCGCACGGTCACGTCGTCGCTGTACAGCAGGATGCGCGGCGCACGCCGGGTCGCCACGTCGCCGTGCTCGTGGCCCTCGTGCGTCGTCGTCACGGTCGTCGTCATCGTCGTCACCGTCGCCTTCGTCGTTCTGCCGGTCGGCGGGAGCGCGCACGCGCGTCTCCCGCTGGCATCTTGGCACGTCCGGGCCCGTTCCATCACCCCTCGGCCGCCGGGCGACAGATCCTCGTCGGAGGGCCCGGCAGAGTGCTGGTGCGGCCGCGGGTTTCATGGCACTTCACCGTCATACGTCACCAAGTGCAGGTCTACGTGGGAAGTTCTGGAGACATTGTGAGATTCGCCGCCTCCGACCTCCCCGCCGGGTGCCGCGAACCGGGCCGACGTCGGCCATAATGGCTGTTGTGTCGACCGCAACGGCTGCCCCCCACGCCCATCAGCACGTGAGCGTCAACCGACCGAACCCCGTCTCGGTCGGGACGATCGTGTGGCTGGCCAGCGAGCTCATGTTCTTCGCCGGCCTGTTCGCCATGTACTTCACGGTCCGCGCCGTGATGCCCGCCGACGAGTGGGCGTTGCAGGCGGACAAGCTCAACCTGACCTTCGCGGCGATCAACACGACCGTCCTGGTGCTGTCGTCGGTGACGTGCCAGATGGGCGTGTGGGCCGCCGAGCGTTTCCAGCCCGTACGCACCGGCTCGATCTTCCAGGTGAACCGCTGGGGGATGAACGAGTGGATGACGCTGACGTTCCTCATGGGCGCCTTCTTCATCGGCGGGCAGATCTTCGAGTACGCCGAGCTCGTCGAGCACGGGGTGACGATCTCCTCGACGCCGTACGGCTCGGTCTTCTACCTCACGACAGGCTTCCACGGCCTGCACGTGGTCGGCGGCCTGATCGCCTTCCTCTTCCTTCTCGGCCGCTCGTTCTCGGCCAAGAACTTCGGGCACCACGAGGCCACGACGGCCATCGTGACGTCCTACTACTGGCACTTCGTCGACGTCGTGTGGATCGCGCTGTTCTTCGTGATCTACATCTTGCGCTGACGTCTCCGACGGGGTCCGCCCCGTCCGCCCACCCCGCCCCCTGCTCCCCCATCCGCGAGACGAGGATCATTTCGTGAAGGCACTCGCCGCCCGCAGACACCACCGCCTCGCGCCGGTCGTGCTGCTGCTGCTGGCGCTGCTGGTCACCGGTGGCGTCTACGCCGCCTTTGCACCGACCCCGGCCAACGCCGAGACCGCCAGCACCGAGGACATCGAGACCGGCCAGAAGCTCTTCCAGGCGAACTGCGCCACCTGCCACGGCCCCAACGCCGAAGGCACGGAGTCCGCGCCGTCGCTCGTCGGCGTCGGCGCCGCGTCGGTCGACTTCCAGGTGTCCACCGGCCGCATGCCGATGCAGATGGACGGGCCGCAGGCGCTCCAGAAGCCGCGCCAGTTCGACGAGGAGCAGACGGCGCAGCTCGCCGCCTACGTCGCCTCGCTCGGCGCCGGTCCGGCGATCCCGACGGACGAGCAGGTCGACGCGTCCCTCGGCAACATCGCCAACGGTGCCGCGATCTTCCGGACCAACTGCGCCATGTGCCACAACGCCGTCGGCGCGGGCGGTGCGCTCTCCGAGGGCAAGTTCGCTCCGCCGCTGTGGGACACGTCGGAGCGCAACATCTACCAGGCGATGCTCACCGGCCCGCAGTCGATGCCGGTGTTCAACGACGCGACCGTCACGCCGGAGGAGAAGCGGGACGTCATCGCGTTCCTCGTCGACCAGCGTGAGGGTTCGGCCGGTGGCCTGACGCTCGGCGGGCTCGGCCCGGTCAGCGAGGGCCTGTGGGCCTGGATCGTCGGTATGGGCCTCCTCGTCGGAGCCGCAGTGTGGATCGGAGCCAAGTCCTCGTGAGCGACTACCAGAACCCCCGTTCGCCCGAGTCCTCGCACCGCGAGGTCGGGCACCGCGAGGAGCACGGGACGCTCGAGACGTTCCCGGACCCGGGCCTGCCCGAGCACAAGAGCCGCATGGCCGACCGCGACCCGAAGGCCGCCAAGCGCGGTGAGCGCCAGGTCGCGGCGCTCTTCGGCATCTCGGTGATCGGCACGATCGCCGCGCTCGTCGTGTACTTCGTCATCCCGCCGGACGGGACGACCGCGGGCGTGCGCCTCTCGACACTCTCGCTCGGTCTCGCCACGGCGTTCGCGCTCCTGGGGATCGGTCTCGGTGCCGTGCACTGGGCGAAGGTCCTCATGTCCGACCACGAGAAGGTCGACGAGCGGCACCCGATCGCGAGCGACGACCAGACGCGTGCCGGCGCGATCGCCGAGCTCGAGGCCGGTGTCAAGGACTCGGGCATCGCCCGTCGTGGCGTGCTCAAGGGCGCTGCCATCTCCGCCCTCGCGCTCTTCCCGCTGACCATCGCGGTCCCGCTCGTCGGGAGCGTCGGTGGCGACTGGAACGTCTCGAAGTTCAAGCACACGATGTGGAAGCCCGGCACGCGCCTGGCGATCGACCCCTCCGGGCGGCCCATCAAGGCGGCCGACGTGACGATCGGTTCGGTCGTGCACATCATCCCCGAGGCCTCCCAGGAGGAGATGCAGTCCCACGAGTGGATCACCGAGAAGGCCAAGGCGGTCGTCCTCCTGGTCCGGCTCGACCCACGTGACATCAAGTCCGACCAGTCGCCCGAGGGCGAGACGTGGTCGTACGACGGGATCGTCGCGTTCTCCAAGATCTGCACGCACGTCGGGTGCCCCGTTGCGCTCTACGAGCAGCAGACGCACCACCTGCTCTGCCCGTGCCACCAGTCGACGTTCGACGTGGCCGACAGCGCCAAGGTGGTCTTCGGCCCCGCGAAGCGGCCTCTGCCGCAGCTGCCGATCTCCGTTGATGACGAGGGCTACCTGGTCGCGCAGAGCGACTTCAACGAGCCCATCGGCCCGAGCTTCTGGGAGCGTCTGAAGTGACCACCAGCAGCGGCACCGCCGCACCGAAGTCAGCCGCACCGAAGGCCGCCGCGCCGACGACCCCCGCCGGCAAGGCAGCCGACTACCTGGACCAGCGCACGAGCATCGGCTCCGCCGTCAAGGAGTTCGCGCGCAAGGTCTTCCCCGACCACTGGTCGTTCCTCCTGGGCGAGATCGCCCTCTACTCGTTCGTCGTGCTCATCATCACGGGCATCTTCCTCACGATGTTCTTCGTGCCGAGCATGTCGCTGGTCACGTACCACGGGCAGCCCGCGTCGATGGACGGCGTGCTCATGTCCGACGCGTTCGCCTCGACGTTGCACATGTCCTTCGACGTGCGTGGCGGTCTGCTCATGCGGCAGATCCACCACTGGGCAGCCCTGATCTTCCTCGCCGCGATCGTCACGCACATGATGCGCGTGTTCTTCACCGGGGCGTTCCGCAAGCCGCGCGAGGTCAACTGGCTCGTCGGCATGCTCCTCATGATCATGGGCCTCGCGGCGGGCTTCTCCGGCTACTCGTTGCCCGACGACGTGCTGTCCGGCAACGGGCTGCGCATCACCGACGGCGTCGTGAAGTCGATCCCGCTCATCGGCTCGTACATGTCGTACTTCATCTTCGGCGGTGAGTTCCCGGGCGAGCACATCATCCCGAGGCTCTTCACGGTGCACATCCTCCTCGTGCCCGGCCTGATCCTCGCGCTCGTCGCGCTCCACCTCTTCTTCATCGTGCTGCACAAGCACACCCAGTACCCGGGCGGCGGCCGTACCGACAAGAACGTCGTCGGCTTCCCGCTGTTCCCCGTGTACGTGGCCAAGGCCGGCGGCTTCTTCTTCGTCGTGTTCGGCATCCTCGCCCTCATGGGCGGCACGATGGCGATCAACAACGTGTGGAACTACGGCCCCTTCGACCCGTCACCGGTCTCCGCGGGCGCCCAACCTGACTGGTACATGCTGTTCCTCGAGGGATCGCTACGACTCATGCCCGGAGGGGCCGAGTTCGTCACGTGGGGCGACTTCACCGTCCCGCTCAACGTGCTCATCCCGGCAGTGGTGGTCCCCGGGTTGCTGTTCACGTTCCTGTTCGCCTACCCGTTCCTCGAGGCGGCCGCGACGAAGGACAAGCGCGAGCACCACGTGCTCGACCGTCCGCGCAACGTCCCGGTCCGTACCGGGCT
Organism: Cellulosimicrobium sp. BMG9.22; assembly: GCF_059159975.1. Lineage (NCBI taxonomy): Bacteria > Bacillati > Actinomycetota > Actinomycetes > Micrococcales > Promicromonosporaceae > Cellulosimicrobium > Cellulosimicrobium sp. BMG9.22. The sequence goes on from NZ_JBZGBY010000003.1 coordinate 57,324, forward strand.
CGGCGTCGCGTTCCTCACGGCGTTCATCATCCTGGCGCTCGCCGGCTCGAACGACCTCATCGCGACGCACTTCCACATGTCGATCAACACGATCACGTGGGTGTTCCGGGTGCTGTTCTTCGTCGGCCCGTGGTTCGCGTTCTGGATCACCAAGCGCATCTGCCTCGGCCTGCAGCGCAAGGACCGCGAGCTCGTGCTGCACGGCCACGAGACGGGGCGGATCGTTCGCTTCGCGCACGGGGAGTACATCGAGGTCCACCGCCCGCTCGACGAGCAGGAGCGCTGGCTGCGGGTCAACTACGACGCCCATGCACCGCTCGAGATCGAGCCCGCCACGGACTCCCGCGGCGTGCGCCGCAAGGGCTACAAGCAGGACAAGCGGATGCAGCGCCTCTCCCGCTTCTTCTACGAGGACCGCGTCGAGCCCGTCTCGCCCGCCGAGCTCTCGGCCGCGCACTCGCACGGGGAGCACGACGCTCTCGAGAGCGAGAGCCACGCCCAGATCGAGGCAGGGGCCGCTGCCGTCGGCGGCCGGCGCGACCTGGTCGAGCCGGAGAAGGGCGCCGACGAGCGCCGACCCTGAGGTTCCTGCACAGTAGGACGATGACCCGCGACCAGTCCCCTCACCGAGGTGGACCGGCGCGGGTCATCGGCGTCTGAGCACCGTGTCGCACGCGACCGGGCATGCCTGAACCTGTGCCCCGTCCGAGTGCCCTCGGAAGTGCCGTCGGACGCCGTCAGATCACTGCCCGAGGGCCGTCGGGGACCGCTGCCGGCCCGGACCAGGAGGTACTCCTCATGCCCGTCTACACCCTGCCCGAGCTGTCGTACGACTACGGGGCGCTCGAGCCGCACATCTCCGGGCGCATCATGGAGCTGCACCACTCCAAGCACCACCAGGCCTACGTCACCGGCGCCAACACCGCCCTGGAGAAGCTCGCCGAGGCCCGCGAGACCGGCGACTTCGCCGCGATCAACCTCCACGAGAAGAACCTCGCGTTCAACCTCGGCGGCCACGTCAACCACTCCGCGTTCTGGACCAACCTCTCCCCCGAGGGCGGCGGCGAGCCCACCGGCGAGATCGGCGCCGCGATCGACGAGCACTTCGGCTCCTTCGACGCCTTCAAGAAGCAGTTCGCCGCCGTCGCCGCAGGTGTCCAGGGCTCCGGCTGGGCCATCCTCGCCTGGGACTCCATCGGCTCCCAGCTCATCACCGTCCAGCTCTACGACCAGCAGGGCAACATCCCCCTCGGCCTGACCCCCATCGTGCTGCTCGACGTCTGGGAGCACGCCTACTACCTCGACTACCAGAACGTGCGCGCCGACTACGTCACCGCCTGGTGGAACCTCGTCAGCTGGTCCGACGCCGAGGCCCGCCTCCAGCGCGCCACAACCCAGACCGCCGGCCTCATCGTCGCCTGACACCACGCCCCGGAGCCACCTTCACCGCCGAACCCCGGGTTACCGGGCGATCGGGACGTCGATCGGCATGCAACCCGAGGTTCGGCAGGTCGAGGGAGCGTCGGCGGACGACAGAACGGCCCGCCTCTCGTGAGAGAGACGGGCCGTTCGTCCGCGTACGAGGCGTCAGGCCACCGGGATCAGTGGGCGTGCTGCCCGCGGGAGAACTCGAAGACCCAGCCGACCAGCGCGACCGCGCCGAGCGCGATGCCGACGTAGACGAGCCACCAGCCGACGGCGAGGCCGAGGAACACGATCGCGGCCGAGCCGGCGATCGCGAGCGGCCACCAGCTCCATGGCGCGTAGACGCCCTGGTCGCCTGCGCCCTGCTCGATCAGGCCGTCCGGGTCGTCCTCGGGGCGTGCGTCGATGCGCTTCGCCGTGAGCGCCAGGTAGGCGCCGATCATCCCCACGAGACCCGCGGTCAGGAGGATCGCGACGGAGCCGACGGGCTCCCAGTGGCTCCAGAACCCGTAGACGAGCCCGGCGGCGACGAAGAACGGCGTCCCGTAGAGGAACAGCTTGTACTCGACCTTCACTTCCCAGCCTCCTCGTCCGTCGTGCCCGTGCGGGGTTCGTCGACGATGGTCGTCGTCGTGGAGTCGCTACCGCTCTCGGAACCGCTCAGGCGGTCGAGCGCGACGCTCTTCTCGCCGCGCCGGTCGGCCTCGCCGTACACCTTCTCGAGCACGTTGGGGTTCGGCTCGGCGTGGTCCATGGCTGCGACCTCGGGGTGGTGCAGGTCGAACGCCGGCGACTCGGAGCGGATGCGGGGCAGCGAGGTGAAGTTGTGCCGCGGCGGCGGGCTGGAGGTCGCCCACTCGAGAGAACGCCCGTAGCCCCACGGGTCGTCCACCTCGACCTTGGGCGCGTTGCGCCAGGTGGTGTAGACGTTCCACAGGAACGGCAGCGTCGACGCGGCGAGGATGAACGCCCCGACCGTCGAGACCTGGTTCTCCCACGTGAAGCCGTCTGACGGCGCGTAGTCGGCGTAGCGCCGCGGCATGCCCTCGACACCGAGCCAGTGCTGGATGAGGAACGTCGTGTGGAAGCCGATGAACAACAGCCAGAAGTGAATCTTGCCGAGGCGTTCGTTGAGCATCCGCCCCGTGAACTTGGGCCACCAGAAGTAGAAGCCCGCGAACATCGCGAACACCACCGTGCCGAACACGACGTAGTGGAAGTGCGCCACGACGAAGTACGAGTCCGAGAGGTGGAAGTCGAGGGCCGGGCTCGACAGGATGATGCCCGTCAGGCCCCCGAAGAGGAACGTGACGAGGAACCCGATCGACCACAGCATCGGCGTCTCGAACGTGAGCTTGCCGCGCCACATCGTGCCGATCCAGTTGAAGAACTTCACGCCTGTCGGGACGGCGATGAGCATCGTCATGAAGGCGAAGAACGGCAGGAGGACCGCACCGGTGACGTACATGTGGTGCGCCCACACCGTCACGGACAGCGCCGCGATGGCGATCGTCGCGTAGACGAGGCCCTTGTAGCCGAAGATCGGCTTGCGGCTGAACACCGGCAGGATCTCGGTCACGATGCCGAAGAACGGCAGCGCGATGATGTACACCTCGGGGTGCCCGAAGAACCAGAACAGGTGTTGCCAGAGGATCGCTCCCCCGTTCTCGGGGTTGAAGATCTGCGCCCCGAACCTCCGGTCGGCGCCGAGCGCGAACAGCGCCGAGGCCAGCGGCGGGAAGGCCATGAGCACGAGCAGGCTCGTCACGAGGGTGTTCCACGTGAAGATCGGCATGCGGAACATCGTCATGCCGGGCGCGCGCATCGTGATGATGGTCGTGATGAAGTTGACCGCACCGAGGATCGTGCCGAACCCGGCGAGCGCCAGACCGAACACCCAGAGATCTCCCCCGAGCCCTGGACTGAACGTCGTGTTCGACAACGGCGCGTAGGCGAACCACCCGAACGACGCTGCTCCCTGCGGCGTGAAGAAGCCCGCCGAGGCGATGAGCCCACCGAAGAGGTAGAGCCAGTACGCGAACATGTTCAGCCGCGGGAACGCGACGTCCGGCGCGCCGATCTGCAGCGGCATGATGACGTTGGCGAAGCCCGCGAAGAGCGGGGTCGCGAACAGCAGCAGCATGATCGTGCCGTGCATCGTGAAGAGCTGGTTGTACTGCTCCTTGCTCTGCACGAGCTGGATCCCGGGCTCGAAGAGCTCCGCGCGGATCACGAGGGCCATGAGGCCGCCGATGCAGAAGAAGATGAACGACGAGATCAGGTACAGGTACCCGATCGTCTTGTGGTCGGTGGACGTGACCCACTTGATCACGGTCCGCCCGAGGGTCTGACGCCGGGGCGCGAGACCGGGGATGACTTCGGCCTGCGCGACCATCAGTGCTCACCCTCCGTGGTAGCGGTGACGGGGTTCGGGTCCTGCTGGCGGCTGAAGCCCTCGACCGGGATCTGGCCGTCCTGGCCCTTCTCGCGGAGCTCTTCCATCTGCGCGTCGAACTCGGCGCGGTCGACGACCTCGACGTTGAAGAGCATGCCGGAGTGGTGCTCGCCGCAGAGCTCGGCGCACTTTCCGGCGTAGACGCCCTCACGCTCCGGGGTCACGACGAACGTGTTCGTGCGGTGCGGGATCATGTCCTGCTTGTAGAGGAACGCCGGGATCCAGAAGGAGTGGATGACGTCGCGCGACTGGAGCTCGAACTTCACGGTCTCGTCGACCGGGAGGTAGAGCGTCGGCAGCTCCTCCGACGTCCCGGGCGCGCCGTCGATCGTCGCGTCGTCCGTCATCGTGTCGCCGACGTCGGCCATGTGGACGCCGCTCTCGTACACGTCGTCGTCGACGTAGTTGAAGTCCCAGCTCCACTGCTTGCCGATGACCTGGATCGTGACGTCCGGCTCGGCGCTCGTGTCCTGGATCGCCGACATGTCGCGGTCCGTGTAGTAGAAGAGCACGAGGACCATGAGGATCGGCACAGCCGTGTACATGATCTCGAGCGGCAGGTGGTAACGCGTCTGGACCGGGAGCCGATGGTCGTCCTTGCGCTTGCGGTACGCGGCGACGCACCACAGCATGAGGCCCCACGTGATGATGCCGACGATCAGTGCGGCGATCCACGAGCCGGTCCACAACGAGGTGATCCGGGCGGTCTGGTTGGTCACCTCCCCGTCCTCGTATCCGGGCAGGAACCCGCGCTGGACGGTGTCGGTGGCGCATCCGGACGCCACCGCGGCGACGGCGACGGCGAGAGCCGTCGCCCGCAGCATGGTGCGCCGTGTGCGGCTTGGGGGTTGCGAGTGCAAGGGGGGCCTTTCACGTCACGTCCTGCACCGTCACCCGCCTTTACGAGCCCAGCACAAGACCTTCGTCCTCGACACACGAAGCCTAGCGCGGGATCCTGCGCTTCGTGGCCCGGGGCGCGCTGCGCACGAGCGAGATGCGGCACACGTCGGGGCCGGTCAGCGCAGGTTCGGCACATGCGCGGCGGGTCTGTCAGATCCCGGCCACACGACGTCGCCGCCCACCAGGGCGGTACCGTGCTCGTGGAGCGCCCGAGGATCGCAGACCCGCTCCGCGACGCCCGCGAGAGCGCAACGTTCCGACGCTCCCGGGGCGCTCGCCGCGACCCGGCCGCCCGCCCGACGACCGGTCACCCCGCCGCAGACCGGGCCACCCGCACGACCCCGAGCACGCCCAGGAGGCCCTGTGACGCACACCACCCGCCCGAGCCGCGTCCGGCTCGACAACGGGGGCCGGGCGCCGTGGCACCCGCTCGCGCGCGAGGCGTTCGAGCGCGCTCTCGACGACGGGTGGGCCGACCCTCGGCGCCTGCACGCGGAGGGCCGCCGCGCCGCCGCCCTGCTCGACGGCGCCCGCGAGGCCGTCGCCGCGGCGCTCGGCGCGCGCACGGAAGAGGTCCGCTTCACGGCGAACCACACCTCGTCCCTGCACACGGCCGTGGCGGCCCTCGCGGGGGCGCGGACACGCGTCGGACCGTGCGTCGTCGTCGGTGCGGTGGAGCGGGCCGCGGTCCTGCACGCCGCCGAGCACGGCGGGCTCGAGCGCGTCGTCGTGGGCGTGGACGCGCTCGGTCGCGTGGACGCCGCCGCGATGTCCGACGCCGTCGCGCGCCCAGGCGTCGCGCTCGCCGCCCTGCAGCTCGCCAACGGCGAGGTCGGCACGCTCCAGCCGGTCGAGGCCGTCCACGAGGCGGCCCGCGCGGCCGGCGTGCCGCTCCTGGTCGACGCGGGGGCGGGCGTCGGGCACGTCGCCGTCCCGGAGTCGTGGGACGCGCTCGCGGCCGACCCGGGTGACTGGGGCGCCGGTCCGGGAGCGGGCGTGCTCGCGATCCGGTCCCGGGTCAGACGGCGCAGCCCGTTCCCCGAGGACCCCGACCCGCTCTCCCCCGGTGGTCCGTCCGTGCCCGCGGCGTTCGCGGCCGCCGTCGGGCTGCAGGCCGTGCTCGCGGACCGCGAGGCCGAGGACGCGCGTCGCCGTGCGCTCGTGCAGCGCGTCCGGGAGCGCGTGGCGACCATCCCGGACGTCGAGGTGGTCGGGGACCCGGTCGACCGGCTCCCCCACGTCGCCACGTTCTCGTTCCTCTACGTCGACGGGGAGGCGCTCCTCACCGAGCTCGACCATGAGGGGATCGCCGTCGGCTCGGGGTCCGCCTGCACGTCGAGCACGCTCGAGCCGTCGCACGTCCTCGCGGCCATGGGCGTCCTCACCCATGGCAACGTGCGGGTCGCGCTGGACCGCTCGACGACCGAGCAGGACGTGGACCGGCTCCTCGACGTCCTGCCCGGAGCGGTCGCGCGCGTCCGCGCGACGCTCGGCGTGGAGGGGTTGTGACCGGCGACCCGGGCGGCGAGGGGCCCGCGGTCGCGCGGGACGAGCCGGAGGTCGTCGACGCTCGCGGGCTGCGCTGCCCGCTCCCGGTGATCCGGCTCGCCGCCGCGGCCAAGGCGCGCGCGGCGGGCACCAGGCTGACCGTCTGGTCGACCGATCCTGCCGCCCGCCTCGACGTCCCCGCGTGGGCACGCATGCGCGGGCACGTCGTCGTCGGCGAGAAGCCGCTCCCCCGGACGGGCGCCGACGCCGCGGCCTGGGCGATCACGGTCCAGCTGGGCTCGTGACGTCCCGTCCTCGACGGGACCCGGGCGACCGAGCGCACCGCCGACGCGACGAGCCCGGCCGCCCCTGAGGGCGGCCGGGCTCGTCGGGAGAGCTTCGGGGGCGCTGTCGGCGCGCCCGCCGTCACACCGGCGCGGTCAGCTGAAGGAGCCGCCGCACGCGCAGGCGCTGCCCGCGTTGGGGTTGTCGATGGTGAAGCCCTGCTTCTCGATCGTGTCGGCGAAGTCGATCGTCGCGCCCTCCAGGTAGGGGACGCTCATCTTGTCGACCACGACCTCGACGCCGTCGTAGTCACGCAGCGCGTCGCCCTCGAGCACGCGCTCGTCGAAGTAGAGCTGGTAGATCAGGCCGGAGCAGCCGCCGGGCTGCACCGCGACACGCAGGCGAAGGTCGTCGCGACCCTCCTGCTCGAGGAGGGTACGGATCTTGTCCGCGGCCCCGTCGGTCAGGTTCACGCCGTGCGTGGCAATCTCGGTGGTCTCGCTCATCTCGTCTCCGCGCTGTCGGGGGCACGTGCTGCCCCGGTGGTGGCCGGCTTCGGATCTCTCGAGAGATCGTGTCTCAGGTCCTCAACACCACAGGTGCCGGTCGTGTTCCCGAGTCTACGACGCACGAGGGTCCCGCGGTCGAACGGTCGACCCGCCGCCCACCGTGCGGCGCCCACGCATCGTGCACGCGTCAGGCTCGTGACCAGGTGCGCGCGACGCGTTCCACGACCTCGCGCGGCGAGCCGGCGCCCCAGGCGTAGGTGCCGCTCAGCCCGGCGGCGGCCTGCTCGCGCCGTCCGGCGACGACGGCACGGGCGACGACGACCACGGGCAGCGCATGCCCCGCGGCGCGGCGAGCGACCTCCTGGACGACGCCCTCCCCCAGCTCGGGCGCACCGAGCTCGTCCGCGACCACCACCACGAGGTCGACGCCCGCGAGACGCTCGTCGAGGCCGACGTCGTCGGCGAGGACCTGCAGCGCGGGGACGAGCCGGCCCCCGAGGGCGGCGACCGCGAAGGCCGTCCCGCCGCCGCTGCCCGTCCCGCGCGCGCCGGCGATCCGGCGCGCCGACGACGTCAGCAGGAGGTCACCCGCGACGGCTCCCCCGCGATCGCGCTCGAGCACCTCGACGGCGGCGGCGACGTCGTGCGCGACGGCGCCCAGCTCGCGCTCGAGATCCTGCGCGACGGCGTCGTCGACACCGCGTGCCGCGAGCGCCGCGCTCGCCCCGTGCAGTCCGAGCAGCGGGGCACCGGTGGCGACGGCGGCGACCAGGTGCACGCCGCCGAGCGCGGCCCGCGCCGCACGCAGCACGTCAGCCAGGTCCGCGCTGCTCTCGTCGGCCGTCGGGTCACGCGCGGTTCCAGCCAGGGCGCGAAGCAGCCCGGCGCCGGCGTCGTGGCTGCGCGCTCCCCCGGTCGCGAGCACCACCCGACCCGGGTGACCCTCGTCCGTGCGGGCCGCGGCGGCGGACAGCGCGAGCAGGTGCCCGACGGCGTCGGACGACCGGGGCGGCCAGACGTCACGACGGCGAGGCGCGCCGTCGTCCACCGCGCCGCCGTCGAGCGCCGGGACCTGGGACGCGTCCGCGTAGACCGTCCCCGTGCGGCGGTCCCGGCGCACGGCGACCGGCACGTCCGCGCCCCCGGGCCCGGGCACGACCGCGGCGAGAAGCTCCGGCGCGACGGGCGCGAGCGCGTCGAGGAACGCCGGGCCCGCGCTCGCGAGCTCCACGACCGCGACGTCGGTCCCGGCGCCGGCCCCGGCCCACCATCGCGCGACGTCACGGACGGTCGGGGGCGCGCCGTCGGACGGGGGGACGACGCTCCCGCCCGGCCACACGCCGTCGGGCACCGCAGGGCCGGCAGAGCCGGTGACGAGGACGCGCATGCGGGGATTGTGCCAGTCGTGGAGGCGCCGTCCACGGTGCCGAGGCACCCGGCCGGGCCGGGACGCGCTGTGCGACGATGTTCTCGTGAGCACTGGAAGCACCTTGCTGGACTCCGGTCTGACCGGCCCCGACGCGTCGCGCCGCGCGAGCACCGGCTTCGCGGAACCCGCGCCCTCCGCCCTCCTGCTGCTCGGGCAGGGGCGCGACCTCGCGTCCGAGCGCGGCGTGGAGTGCGTGGGCGAGCTGCCCGCGCCGAGCGACCCTGACCTCGTGGAGCGCGCGCGCGCGGCGCGGGCCGCCCTCGGCGAGCGCGCGTTCGTCCTGGGCCACCACTACCAGCGCGACGAGGTCATCGACTTCGCCGACGTCACGGGCGACTCGTTCAAGCTCGCCCGCGAGGCGGCCGCGCGGCCCGAGGCGGAGTACATCCTGTTCTGCGGCGTGCACTTCATGGCCGAGAGCGCGGACATCCTCACGTCCGACGCGCAGCAGGTCGTGCTGCCGGACCTCGCCGCGGGCTGCTCGATGGCGGACATGGCGGCGATCGACCAGGTCGAGGACGCGTGGGACGTGCTCGAGGCCGTCGGGATCGCGGACTCGACGGTCCCCGTCACGTACATGAACTCCTCGGCGTCGATCAAGGCGTTCACGGGCCGCCACGGCGGCACGGTGTGCACGTCGTCGAACGCGGAGGTCGCGCTGCGCTGGGCGTTCGACCAGGTGGGCGGCGTGGACGGGACGGGCAAGGTCCTGTTCCTCCCGGACCAGCACCTGGGCCGCAACACGGCCGTGCTCAAGCTCGCGATGTCGCTCGACGACTGCGTCGTGTTCGACCCGCGCAAGCCGAACGGCGGCCTCACGGACACGCAGCTGCGCGACGCCCGCATGATCCTGTGGCGCGGGCACTGCTCGGTGCACGGGCGGTTCTCCGTGAAGAACGTCAGCGACATCCGCACGGCGGTCCCTGACGTCAACGTGCTGGTGCACCCCGAGTGCAAGAACGAGGTCGTCACCGCCGCGGACTTCGTGGGGTCCACGGAGTACATCATCAAGATGCTCGACGCCGCGGAGCCCGGCTCGTCCTGGGCGATCGGCACCGAGCTCAACCTCGTGCGCCGCGTCGCGCGGGCCCACCCGGACAAGCAGGTGCACTACCTCGACTCGACGGTGTGCTTCTGCTCGACGATGAACCGGATCGACCTGCCGCACCTCGTGTGGGCGATGGAGTCGCTGGCCGACGGCCGCGTGGTCAACCGGATCGTCGTGGACGCCGACGACGCGCACTGGGCGCGCGTCGCGCTCGACCAGATGCTCGCGCTGCCGGGCATCTAGCCGACCCCCGGCGGCCGACCGCCGGGAGCCAGGAACCCTCGAGGAGCCGGGGGACGCGGAGGTAGGCATGACGACCGGGAACGGGATGAACGTCGGCATCTTCGTCTTCGACGAGGCGGAGGAGCTCGACGTCGCGGGGCCGTTCGAGGTGCTCACCGCGTGGGCCGAGCACTCCGCGCTCAAGCCGCACGTGTCGACGTTCTCGTGGGACGGCGGCGGCGTACGTCTCGCGAAGGGCCTGCGCCTCGTCCCCGACCGCTCGGCCGACGACGTCGGGCCGCTGCACCTGCTCGTCTACCCCGGCGGCTGGGGCACGCGCGCCCTGCTCGCGGACCGGGTGCACCTCGAGTGGCTGCGCGCGATGCGGGCGCAGACGCCCATCATCGCGAGCGTCTGCACCGGCTCGCTCGTGCTCGCCGCCGCCGGGCTGCTCGCGGGCCGGCCTGCGACGACGCACTGGGCGCACTACGACGACCTCGCCGAGATCGACGCGAGCGTCGTCCTCGACACCGAGGCCCGCTACGTCGACGACGGCGACGTCGTCACGTCCGCAGGCGTCTCGGCGGGGATCGACATGGCCCTGCACCTCGTCGCGCGGCTCGAGAGCGACGACGTCGCCCGCGCCGTGCGGCGGGGGATCCAGTACGACCCCGACCCCCCGGTCTGACGGCTGCGGCAGCGACGCGCTCCCGGCGCGACGGCCGCGGTCAGGCCGACGCGCGCGCGGGCCGGGGTGCGTACCGGCCCGACCGGTGGGCCCAGAGGTCGAAGACGACCGTGCAGAAGGGCGGGACGGTCGCGGCGAGCGCGAGGAACGTCGTCCAGAGGGACCAGCGCACGCGCACGGCCACGAGCACCGCGAGGGCGACGTAGACGACCACGAGACCGCCGTGGACCGGGCCGAAGATCTCGACCCCGCGCTCCGTCGTGCCCGCGACCCACTTGAGGTACATCCCGACGAGCAGGCCCGCCCACGAGAAGGCCTCGGCGATCGCGACGGCGCGGAAGGCGCGTACCACCCAGGGATGGCCCGGCTCGGTGGTGGCGGTGGGGCGAGGGGCGGAGCTCGTCGTCGTCACGGCGCGCATCTTCGCACACCAGCCTGGTGGTCCGGTGATCGCTGAATACCTGGTACCACCCGTGCCGGGTAGTAGCCTGCGACGGTGACCCGTCAGATCCACCTCCTCGCCGCCAGCGTTGTGCCGCGCAAGGCCGTGCCCGGTCGGGGCGTCCTCGAGCCGTCCACGACCCGGATGCGCGTGCACCCCGGCGACCTCGACTTCTACCTGCACGTGAACAACGGCGTGTACCTGCAGATGATGGACATCGCCCGCAGCAACCTCATCGCCGACCTCGGCGGGTTCTCGCTCCTCAAGGACAAGGGCTGGTTCCCGGTCGTCGCGGCGTCGACCATGAAGTACCGCCGCTCGCTCCAGCTCTGGGACCGGTTCGAGATCACGACGCGCGTCCTCGGGTGGGACGAGCGCGTGATCTACCTCGAGCAGGTCTTCGCACGCGGCGGCGACCTGTGCGCACGTGGCGTCGTCGCCGGCCGGTTCCTCTCCCGGGGCTCGGGCGACCGCGTGCCCGCGCCCGACGTCGTCGGCCTGCTGGGCGGTGACCTCGCCTCCCCGGAGCTCCCGGACGACGTCGCGCGCTGGGCCCGGGCGCTCGACGTCGCCCATCGCGCCTGACCGGTGGTTCGATGGTCGGATGCCGGAACCCACGCACCCTGCACCCGACCCCTTCGACGCGACCATGGTCCCCGCGCTCCCCTGCCGGGACGTCGACGAGCTGCGCGACTTCTGGGTGGCGCTCGGCTTCGACGTGACCTACCGCCAGCTGCGGCCCAATCCCTACGTCTCCGTGCGCCGCGGCGGGGTCGACCTGCACTACTTCGGGCTCGACGGGCTCGAGCCGCAGGACAGCTACAGCACGTGCATCGCCGTCGTCGACGACGCCGAGCCGGTCTTCGAGGCCCTCGCGGCGGGCCTGCGTGCCCGCTACGGCAGGCTCCCCCTCACGGGATTCCCCCGGATCACCCGCCCGCGCCGACGGGCGAACGCGGGCGGCGTGAGCGGGTTCAGCGTCGTCGACCCGGCGGGGAACTGGGTCCGGTTCATGCGTCGCCCGACGACGACGGACGGCACCGCCCCGGACGCGTCACCGCAGGAGGCGCCCGCCACCGGGCGCGGTGACGCCGAGGAAGGGGACTCCGCGCTCGCCGCGTACGCGCCCCGGCCCGCGAGCCGGCTCGCGCGCGCCCTCGACGACGCCGTCGTGCAGGCCGACTCGCACGGCGACGCCGTGCAGGGGCACAAGATCCTCGCCGGGGCGCTGCGCCGGGCGGGAGACGACGCCGACGTCGCGGACCGGGTGCGCGCGCTCGCCTACCTCGCCGAGCTCGCCGTCCGCACCGAGGACCTGACGACGGCGCGCGAGCACCTCGACCGCCTCGCCGCGCTCGAGGCGACCCTCGACGCGGCGTCTCGCGCCGCCGTCGGACCGGTGCTCACCGAGGCCGCGGAGCTGCACGCCACGCTCCGCGGCGACGGCCAGAGCCCGTGAACCCCGAACCCTCCGCGCGGACCGTTGTGCTCCGCGCGGAGGGACGTCCCTGCGCGTGACACTCGCGCGTAGGCGCGCACGTGCCACGCGTAGGCGCGCACGGCGGCGCGGTGCGCGTCAGGCGACGGCGCCGCCGAGACGCGCGAGGAGGAGCGCCTCGGCGAGCACGACCTTCTCCAGCTCGCCGAGGTGCACCGACTCGTTCGCGCCGTGCGCGCGCGAGTCGGGGTCCTCGACGCCCGTGACGAGGATCGCGGCGTCGGGGAAGACCTCGAGCAGGTCGGCGATGAACGGGATGGAGCCACCGACGCCGATGTCGACGGGGTCCGTCCCCCACGACGTCGCGAACGCCCAGCGCGCGGCCCGCATCGCGTCGGAGTCCGCAGGCGCGAGGAACGGCTTGCCCTGCTCGCCGTCGCGCACGGTGACGCGCGCGCCGAGCGGGGCGTTCGTCTCCAGGTGCGTGCACAGCGCCGCCATCGCGGCGGCCGGGTCCTGACCCGGCGCGAGGCGCACGGACAGCTTCGCGGTCGCGCGGGGCGTGAGCGTGTTCGACGCGTGGGCGACGCTCGGCGCGTCGAGACCGATGACGGCGATCGCCGGCTTGGTCCACAGGCGCCCCGCGATGCTGCCCTCGCCCGCGAGGACGGTCCCGTCGAGCAGCGAGGAGTCCGCGCGGAAGTCGGCCTCCGCGTAGTCGACCGTGGGCTCGGCGCCTGTGACGAGACCGGGCACGGCGACGTTGCCCGCGTCGTCGTGCAGGGTGGCGATGAGTCGCGCGAGGAGCGTCACGGCGTCGAGCACCGGGCCGCCGAACATGCCCGAGTGCACCGCGTGGTCGAGCACCGCGACCTCGACCTCGCAGTCCACGAGGCCGCGCAGCGACGTCGTGAGCGCCGGCACGCCGATCTTCCAGTTCGAGGAGTCCGCGACGACGATGACGTCCGCCGCGAGCAGGTCGCGGTACTGCGTGAGGAAGGGCAGGAAGGTCGGAGAGCCGATCTCCTCCTCGCCCTCGACGAAGACGGTCACGCCGACGGGCAGGTCGCCGAGCGAGGTCAGGGCGCGCAGCGCACCCAGGTGCGCCACCACGCCCGCCTTGTCGTCGGCCGCGCCGCGCCCGTAGAGGCGGCCGTCGCGCTCGGTCGGCACGAACGGCTCCGTCTCCCACGCGGCGGCGTCGCCCGGGGGCTGTACGTCGTGGTGCGCGTACAGCAGCACCGTCGGGGCGCCGTCGGGCGCGGGGCGGCGGGCGACGACGGCGGGTGCGCCCTCGGAGCCGTCGGCGGCCCGGGCGCGCAGCACCTGCACCTCGGGCAGGTCGGCGTCGCGCAGGAGCGCGGCCACGGCGTCGGCGCTCGCGGCGACGTGCGCCTGGTCGAACGCGGCGTTGGAGACGCTCGGCACGCGCACGAGCGACTCGAGGTCCGCGCGCAGCGCGGGGAACAGCCGTGCGACGGTCTCGCGGAGCGTGGTCGCGAGGGCGGTGTCGGGCGCAGTGTCGGTGGGTTCGGGTGAGTTCGTCACGACGAGCACCGTACGACACCGGTGCCCGGGACGACATGGGGGGGGTGGGCACGGCACTCTCCCCGGACGGACGCCCGGGCACACCTCCGGCTCGACTACCCTGGTGGGGTGTTCTCCCGCAACAAGTCCGCCGCGACGCCCGCCGCCCCCGACCCCGTCGAGCAGGCGGCCGAGATCGAGCAGGCCGGCAAGGGCCGCCCGACCCCGAAGCGCAAGGTCTCCGAGGCCGCGAACAAGCGACCCCTCGTGCCGAACGACCGCCGCGCCGCCGCGAAGACCGCGCGGGAGAAGCAGCGCGAGATGCGCGACCGCCAGTACCAGGCGATGCAGACCGGCGACGAGCGCTACCTGCCCGTGCGCGACAAGGGGCCGGTCAAGCGCTACGTGCGCGACTACGTCGACGCCCGCTGGAACCTCGGCGAGTTCTTCCTCCCGGTCGCGCTCGTGTTCATCGTCTTCTCGTTCCTCACCGCGCAGAACCAGGAGCTCGCGTTCGTCACGGTCATCACGCTGTACGTCATCGTGCTGCTCACGGTCGTCGACGCCTTCATCATGTGGCGGCGCCTGCGCAAGCGGATCGTCGCGAAGTTCGGCCAGGTCCCCAAGGGCACCGTCATGTACGCCGTGATGCGAGCCTTCCAGCTCCGCCGCGCGCGCCTGCCGAAGCCGCTGCACAAGAAGCACGGCGTCTACCCGGACTGAGCACCTCGGCGGGCCGGGCGCACACGATGCCGGGGCAACCGTCGCGCCGGTAGGTTGGGCACATGCCTCACTACCGCTACCTCGGCAACTCCGGCCTCAAGATCTCCGAGATCACCTACGGCAACTGGCTCACCCACGGCTCACAGGTCGAGAACGACGTCGCGACCGCGTGCGTGCACGCCGCGCTCGACGCGGGCATCTCGACGTTCGACACGGCGGACGTCTACGCGAACACGAAGGCCGAGCAGGTCCTCGGCGACGCGCTCAAGGGACAGCGTCGCGAGTCGCTCGAGATCTTCACCAAGGTCTACTGGCCGACCGGTCCCGGCGGCCCCAACGACACCGGGCTCTCGCGCAAGCACGTCATGGAGTCGATCAACGGCTCCCTGCAGCGCCTCGGCACGGACTACGTGGACCTCTACCAGGCGCACCGCTACGACACCGAGACGCCGCTCGAGGAGACGATGCAGGCGTTCGCCGACATCGTGCGCCAGGGCAAGGCCCTGTACATCGGCGTCTCGGAGTGGACGGCGGACCAGATCCGCGCGGGCCACGCGCTCGCGAAGGACCTCGGGTTCCAGCTCATCTCGTCCCAGCCCCAGTACTCGATGCTGTGGCGCGTCATCGAGGACGAGGTCGTGCCGACGTCCCGCGAGCTCGGCGTGTCACAGATCGTGTGGTCGCCCGTCGCGCAGGGCGTGCTCACCGGCAAGTACCGTCCCGGACAGGAGGCGCCCGCGGGCTCCCGCGCGACGGACGAGAAGGGCGGGTCCCGCTTCATCCAGCGGTTCCTGTCCGACGACGTGCTCACGCGGGTGCAGAACCTCACCCCGGTCGCCGACGAGCTGGGCCTGAGCCTCGCCCAGCTCGCCGTCGCGTGGGTGCTGCAGAACGACAACGTCGCCGCGGCGCTCATCGGGGCGTCCCGGCCCGAGCAGGTCGCGGAGAACGTCAAGGCGTCGGGCGTCGTCATCCCGGCCGAGCTCATGACGCGCATCGACGAGATCCTCGGCGACGTCGTCGAGCGCGACCCGGGCAAGACGGCCGAGGGCGCCCCGAAGGCCCGCGTCGCCTGACCGGGCGTGGTCCTGCCCGGCGCCGCGCGCGGCGTCGGGCAGGACCGGGTACCTCACCGACCGGGTTCCGGGCATGCCTCCCTCGCCCGGTCGGGAGCGCTACGGCGCCGGAGCAGGCGCCGGCGGGGGTGACGCGGGAGTCGGCGCCGCGCCTCGCGCGGGCGCCGACGGCGCCGTCACGAGCCCGCGCGGTGCGAACCAGCGCGCGGTGAGCTGGACGATCGGGCCGACGCCGACGGCGTACGCGAGCGTCGCCCAGCCGAGCGTCCCCCCGAGCGCCCAGCCCAGGGCGACGAGGATCACCTCGATGGACGTCCGCACGACCCGCACGGAGCGGCCCGTGCGGGCGACGAGGCCCGTCATGAGCCCGTCCCGGGGACCGGGGCCGAGCCGCGTGCCCAGGTAGGCGGCGGTCGCGAGCCCGTTGAGCACGATGCCGCCGACCGCGAGCGCCACGCTCGCCGCGACGCCGGGGTCCGGGACGAGCCGGGCGACGAGCGCGATCGCGGGGTCGATCGTCACCGTGATGACGACGACGTTCGCGACGGTCCCGATCCCGGGCCGCTGGCGCAGCGGGATCCAGGCGAGGAGCGCGAGCACGCTCAGCGACCCGACGACGACCCCGAAGGGCAGGCCGGTTCGTCGCACGATGCCCTGGTGCAGGACGTCCCACGGCATCCCACCCTGCCCGGCGTGGAGCATCAACGCCATGGACAGGGAGTAGGCGAGCAGGCCGAGGAGGAGCTGGACGGCACGACGCGTGGGGCTCATGGGTGCCATCCTGCGCGCGGAATGGCATCGACATCCATAGCCAATCGCGAGAGAGTGGCCTCATGAGCATGGCTCCTGCGGGCACGGTCGACGTGCACCGCCACCTCTCCCCCGGCGCAGCGGCGCGACTCCTCGGCCGCTGGCACGCGGGGGGCCCCGCGTACACCGCGCTCGCGGACGCCCTGCGTTCCGCGGTGCTCGCCGGCACCCTCGTCCCGCACACGCGCCTCCCGTCCGAGCGGGACCTCGCGACCGCGCTCGGCGTGTCGCGCACGACGACGGCCGCCGCCTACCGGCGCCTGCGCGAGCTCGGATTCGCGCGGTCCCGCACGGGTTCGGGGACCGTCGTCGTGCTCCCCCGCGGGAGCACGCGGCGCTCAGCTCCCCGTGCGCCCCGGGCGCACGGCGGCGACGCCCCGCCGGCCCCCTCGCCCGGGGCGACCCCGATCGACCTGGCCGACCTGTCGCAGGCGACGTCCGCCGCACCGAGCGGTCTGCACGCCGCCTACTCGCGCGCGCTCGAGCGCCTGCCCGCGTACCTGGCCGAGGGGGGCTACGAGCCGTACGGCCTCGACGTCCTGCGCGAGGCGATCGCCGCCCGGCACACGGCCCGTGGCACGCCGACGACCCCGGACGAGATCCTCGTGACGACCGGCGGCCAGCACGCGATCGCGACGCTCGCGGCGACCCTCCTCGGGCCGGGCGACCGCGCCGTCGTGCAGTCGCCGACGTACTACCACGCGATGGAGGCCATGCGCCGGGCGGGGGCGCGCCTCGTCCCGGTCCCGGTGGGCCGCGGCGGGCACGACGACGCGCCCGGGTTCGACGCCGAGCTGTTCGACTCCACGCTCCGTCAGGTGTCGCCGCGGCTCGTCTACCTCGTGCCGGACTTCCACAACCCCACGGCCTACACGCTCACCCCCGCCGAGCGTGACCGCGTCCGCGACGCCGCCGCGCGCCACCGGGTGAGCGTCGTCGGGGACGAGACCCTCACCGACCTCGACCTCGACGGCGACCCGGACGCCACGGGACCGGTGGCGCCGCCGCTCGCCGGGGACGGGACGTCGCCGTACGCCGTGACCGTGGGGTCGGCGTCGAAGTCGTTCTGGGGCGGGCTGCGGGTCGGCTGGGTGCGCGCCCACCCGGACCTCGTCGCACGCCTCATGCGCACGCGGCAGTCCGCGGACATCGGGACCGCGGTGCTCGAGCAGCTCACGGTCGTCGAGCTGCTGCACGACAGCGCCGCCGTGCTCGCCGAGCGACGCCGGATGCTGCGCGGTCAGCGCGACCTGCTGTGCGGGCTGCTCGCGGACGCCCTGCCCTCCTGGCGCGTCCACGTGCCGGAGGGTGGGCTCTCGCTCTGGGTCGACGTCGGCGCCCCCGTCGCGCACGCGTTCGCCGCGGCGGCAGCCGCGGAGGGCATCCTCGTCAACGCCGGCCCGACGTTCACGCCGGACGGCAGCTCGACGGACAGGCTGCGCCTCACCTTCTCGCGCCCGCCCGAGGAGCTCGAGCGCGCGGTGGCCCGGCTGGGCGCGGCGTGGGCACGCGTGACCGGATGACGTCGGGCGGACCGCCCGCCGTCGTCAGCGCGCGCGCAGCTCGACGGGCGCGGTGGCCTGCGCGCCGTCGTGCAGCAGCCGGGCGACGGCCGCGCCCTGTGCGGCGAGCGTGCGCCAGGTCTCGCCGAGCCACTGCTCCGCGTCGAACTGCGTCGTGAACACGGGGCTCACCGGTGCGGCGAGCGCGTGGCCCTCGGCGTCGTCGAGCTCCCAGACCCACTGCGGACGGATCATCACCGCTCCCTCGGCTCGCGGACGCCGCGGACGTTGTCCCCCGGCTCCGGGTGGCGTGCGAGCGAGCGGTTGATCCGCGCCGCCCAGAACGGCCCGTGGTAGGCGAAGGCCGTGTAGCCCTGCACCAGGTCCGCACCCGCGTGCAGGTAGTCGCGCGCGTCGTGCGCCGTCGTGATGCCACCGACCCCGATGATGGCGCGTCCGGCGCCGAGCCGCTCGCGCAGGCGTGCGACGACGGCGAGCCCGCGGGCCCGCACCGGCGGCCCGGAGAGCCCGCCCGGCCCGCGGTCGTGCCCGATGGTCGTGTTCACGGCGACGACGCCGTCGAGGTCGAGCTCGTCGACGAGGTCCGCGACGGCGTCGACGTCCTCGTCGGCGAGGTCGGGGGCGATCTTCACGAGGAGCGGCACGCGGCCGACGCCGGCCGCGGCCGTCGAGCGGTCCGCGGCCTCGCGCACGGCGACGAGGATCGGGCGCAGGGACTCGACCTCCTGGAGGTCGCGCAGGCCGGGCGTGTTGGGCGACGAGACGTTGACGACGAGGTAGTCCGCGAACGGCGCGAGGAGGCTCGCGCTCGTCGCGTAGTCCCCCGCGGCCTCCGCGGCGGGCGTGACCTTGGTCTTGCCGATGTTCGCACCGACGAGGACGGCGCGCCCCGCGGGCGTCGCGCGCAGCGCCTCGAGCCGGCGGGCGGCAGCGGCGGCGCCCTCGTTGTTGAACCCCATGCGGTTGCGGATGCCCTGGACGTCGAGCTCGCGCCACATGCGCGGCTTCTCGTTGCCCGGCTGCGCGTGCGCGGTGACGGTGCCGATCTCGACGAACGCGAACCCCAGCATCGTCAGCCCGCGCACGGCGCGCGCGTTCTTGTCGAACCCGCCCGCCAGGCCGAAGGGCGCAGGGAAGACCTTGCCCAGGACCTCGACGCTCCCGCGCCCCCCGACACGACGGCCGAGGTACGGCGCGAGCGCGCCCTGGACGACGTCGCGCAGGACGGGCACCCGTCCGGCGGTGGCGATGAGGCCGAACGCGACCTCGTGGGCCTTCTCGGGGTCCATGCGCTGGAAGACGGCGTCGAAGACGAGGCCGTACAGGAACGGGCGACGGCTCATGCGGCGACCTCCGGGTGGGTCGGTGAGGGGGGCGTCGGGCGGGTGCGCCACAGCCACCACAGCCCGACGAAGGGCAGGACGAGGGGAACGTACCCGTAGCCCTGGCCGAAGCCGGACCAGACGGTCGCGCGAGGGAAGGCCTCGGGGTCGGCGAGCGAGAAGGCACCGACGGCGAGGACGCCGACGAGCTCGATGGTGACGGCGGCCCAGGCGACGCGCCGCGCGGTCTGGCCGCCCCGCGCGAGGGCGACGGTCGCGACGACGTACACCGCAGCCGCGAAGCCGGAGAGGGCGTAGGCGAGGGGCGCCTCGTGCCAGTCACGCAGGAGCTGGACGCCGGCGCGCGCGCTCGCCGCGATCGCGAAGATGCCGTAGACGGCCACGAGCACGCGGCCGAACCCGGCGTTCGTCGTCGGCCGGGCGCTCGCCGCGGTGGCCGGTGCCGTGCGCGACGCGTCCTCCCCGCGCGGGGTGCCGGGTGCGCTCATCGGGTGGACCTCCAGGTCAGACGTTCCAGATCTGCCACAGCCGCCACTCGAGGAACGCGACCGTCAGGGCCGCGACCGCGAGCACGACCGAGCTCCAGCGCGATCGCTCGGCGAACGCCCACAGCGCGGCGACGGGCAGGATGAAGAGGGTGGTCACGAGGTATCCCCACAGCAGCACGGGATCGCTCGGCGCGGTCCCGGTGAGGCCGAGGACGGCCAGCACGACGGCCTGCACGAGGATCAACGCCTCGATCACCGCCGCCCCCCAGAGCTGGCGCAGGATCACCGCCCGGTCACGGACGACGAACGCCACCGCCCAGCCGGCGAGCGCGACGCACGCCGCGACGACGACGAGCAGGAGGGGAAGGACCACGCCGCCGAGCGTACCGGGGGCGGTGGGCGCGGGCGGAATCGGTCGCGGTCCGCCGTGGGTCGCTCGAGCCGCGCGCGGAGATAGCATCGCGGGGTGGCTGAACTGACCGTCTCCAGCAAGAATCCCGCCGGTGCCAAGGTCGACGCTCTCGTCGTCGGCACCCACACCACGTCCGACGGCGTCGCGATCGTCGGGGGCGACCTCCCCCGCGCGCTCGTCGCGAACCTCGAGGACCTCGCGCCCGCGCTCGGCATCACCGGCGCCGCCGACGAGGTCCGCAAGGTCCCCGCCGGCGCCGACCTCAAGGCCGACGTGCTCGTGCTCGTCGGTCTCGGCGCGCGCCGCCCCGACGGCACGTTCAGCGCCGAGACCCTGCGCCGTGCCGCAGGTGCCGCGCTGCGCGCCCTGGCGGGGACGTCCACCGTCGCCGTCGCGCTCCCCGTGGTGGACGACGTCGAGCTCGCCGCCGTCGCCGAGGGCGCCCTGCTCGGCACGTATGCATTCGCGCGCTACCGCACGGGCGACGACGCGGCGACCGGCGCGACCCGCGCGCCGGCGACCGTCGAGGTGCTCACCGCGAGCGCACGCAGCGCCGCGGCCAAGACCGCGGTCGAGCGCGCGACGGTCGTCGCCGCGGCCGTCAACGCGACGCGCGACCTCGTCAACGCCGCGCCCAACGACCTGTACCCCGCCGCGTTCGCCGACCTGGCGAAGCAGGCCGTCAAGGACTCGGGCGCCAAGGGCCTCAAGGTCACGGTGCTCGACGACAAGGCGCTCGCGGCCGGCGGCTACGGCGGCCTGGTCGGCGTCGGGCAGGGCTCCGCACGCGGCCCGCGCCTGGTCAAGGTCGCGTACGTGCCGTCGCGCCCGGCCGCGAAGGTCGCGCTCGTCGGCAAGGGCATCACGTTCGACTCGGGCGGCATCTCGATCAAGCCCGCGAAGGGCATGGAGGCGATGAAGTCCGACATGGCGGGGGCCGCCGCCGTGCTGAGCACCGTCGTCGCCGCGGCGCGCCTCGGCCTGCCCGTCGCGGTCACCGGGTGGCTGTGCCTCGCGGAGAACATGCCGTCGGGCACGGCGCAGCGCCCGTCCGACGTCATCACGATCCGCGGCGGCAAGACCGTCGAGGTACTCAACACCGACGCCGAGGGTCGCCTCGTCATGGCCGACGGCCTCGTGGCCGCGGTCGAGGAGAAGCCGGACGTCGTGCTCGACGTCGCGACGCTCACCGGCGCGCAGATGGTCGCGCTCGGCAACCGGGTCTCGGCGGTCATGGGCGCGGACGACGTCCGCGGCGAGGTCGTCGCGGCCGCCGACGCCGCGGGCGAGCAGTTCTGGCCCATGCCGCTCCCGGAGGAGCTCGGCGCCTCGCTGAAGTCGAAGGTCGCGGACCTCGCGAACATCGGCGACCGCTTCGGCGGCATGCTCGTCGCGGGCCTGTTCCTCCAGGAGTTCGTGGGCTCGACGCCGTGGGCGCACCTCGACATCGCCGGGCCGGCGTTCAACGAGGGCTCCGCCCACGGCTACACGCCGGTGGGCGGGACGGGAGTCGCGGTGCGCACGCTCCTCGGGCTGATCGAGGGCCGCGCGGCGCGCTGACCCGGTCGACCGCGGAGGGACTCGCGCCGGCGTCAGCGCCGACGCTGGCGCGAGTTCCAGTCCCGCATGCGCTGCGGGTAGCCCGTGAACCGCACGTTGTAGACGGGGATGCCGAGCGAGCGCGCGACGTCGAACGCCGTCTTCTCGTCGGGGACGCGCCGCCGCGTCCACTCGCCCGTCGTCGCGATGAGCAGGAGCGTCGCCCCCGTGTCCGGCGTCGGCGGCTCGACGTACGCCTCGACGCCGACGCGCGAGCGCACGAACTCCTGAAGATGCTCGAGCGTCGCCCGACGGGCGTCGGACGACGTGCCGACGGGACCCGACGCGGACGACGAGGGCGCGGGTCGACGGGAGAACAGGCTGGAGAGCCGAGGCAGCCGAGGCACAGCGGCAGGGTACAGCGTGACCCTGGTCATACGGTGGGCGTGGCTGTCTGCAGCGTCACAGCCGCGAGGCCCGGGTTTCGATTGGGGAGCCCGTCCACGAGGTGCCAAGATGTCACCCGGAGAACGTTCACGCATCGTGGGTCAGCGGTTCCCGTCCGGCCCGTCGACGTGCCGTGGACGTCCGACCTCGCTCTCCCCACGCTGAAGGAGTCGCACGTGGCCGAACCCGGCACACCATTCGACGTCGTCGTCCTGGGCGGAGGCAGCGCCGGCTACGCCACGGCGCTGCGCGCCGCCCAGCTCGGCCTCTCCGTCGCGCTCGTCGAGTCGGGCAAGCTGGGCGGGACCTGCCTGCACAACGGGTGCATCCCGACCAAGGCCCTGCTCCACGCGGCCGAGCTCGCCGACGGCGCCCGGGAAGGCGCGAAGTTCGGCGTCCGCAGCACGTTCGACGGCATCGACATGGCGGGCGTCAACGCGTACAAGGACGGCGTGGTCGCCGGGCTGTACAAGGGCCTGCAGGGTCTCGTCTCCTCGCGCGGCATCACGTTCGTCGAGGGTCACGGGCGGCTCGTGTCGCCGGACACCGTCGAGGTCGACGGCACCCGGTACACCGGCCGGCACGTCGTCCTCGCCACCGGCTCGTACTCGCGCTCGCTGCCCGGTCTCGAGATCGGGGGCCGCGTCGTCACCTCCGACCAGGCGCTCGGGCTCGACCGCGTGCCGAAGTCCGTCGTCGTGCTCGGCGGTGGCGTGATCGGCGTCGAGTTCGCGAGCGTGTGGAGGTCCTTCGGCGCCGACGTCCAGATCGTCGAGGCGCTGCCCCACCTCGTCCCGAACGAGGACGAGGCGCTGTCGAAGTCGCTCGAGCGTGCGTTCCGCAAGCGGGGCATCACGTTCTCGCTCGGCGACCGCTTCGCCGGCGTCAAGGAGACCGACTCCGGTGTCACCGTGACGCTCGAGTCCGGGAAGACGTTCGAGGCCGACCTGCTGCTCGTCGCGGTCGGACGCGGGCCGCGCACCGCCGACCTCGGCTACGAGGCACAGGGCATCACGCTCGACCGCGGTTTCGTGATCGTCGACGAGCTCCTGCACACGGGTGTGGGCAACGTCTGGGCCGCGGGCGACATCGTCCCCGGCCTGCAGCTCGCCCACCGCGGCTTCGCGCAGGGCATCTTCCTCGCCGAGCAGATCGCAGGCCTCGAGCCGACCCCGATCGTCGAGTCCTCCATCCCCCGCGTCACGTACTGCGAGCCGGAGATCGCGTCGGTCGGTGTCACCGAGGCCGACGCCGTCGCCTCGTGGGGGGCCGACGCCGTCGAGTCCCTCGAGTACAACCTCGCCGGCAACGGCAAGAGCAAGATCCTCGGGACGAGCGGCTTCGTCAAGCTCGTCCGCCGCAAGGACGGCCCTGTCGTCGGCGTCCACATGATCGGCGCCCGCGTCGGCGAGCTCGTCGGCGAGGGCCAGCTCATCGTGGGCTGGGAGGCGTACCCCGAGGACGTCGCCGCCCTGGTCCATGCCCACCCCACCCAGAACGAGGCACTCGGAGAGGCGCACCTGGCACTCGCCGGCAAGCCTCTGCACGCCCACAACTGACCCCAACGATCGAAGGAGACCAGGCAGGTCATGTCTGAGAACGTGCAGATGCCGGCCCTCGGCGAGTCCGTCACCGAAGGCACAGTCACCCGTTGGCTCAAGTCGGTCGGCGACACCGTCGCCGTCGACGAGCCCTTGCTCGAGGTCTCGACCGACAAGGTCGACACCGAGATCCCCTCGCCCTTCGCGGGCACCCTCGAGCAGATCCTCGTCCAGGAGGACGAGACCGTCGAGGTCGGCGCGAACCTCGCCGTCATCGGCGACGGCTCGGGCGGCGGCGACGCCGCCCCGGCCCCCGCCGAGACGCCCGCCGAGGAGCCCGCCGCACCGCAGGAGGCCGCCCCCGCGCAGGAGGCGCCCGCCCAGCCCGCTGCCGAGGCCGCTCCGGCCGAGCAGCAGGCTCCCGCGGAGCAGTCGGCTCCGGCCGAGCAGGCGTCGGGCGGCGAGGAGATCAAGCTCCCGGCGCTCGGCGAGTCCGTCACCGAGGGCACCGTCACGCGCTGGCTCAAGTCGGTCGGCGACACGGTCGAGGTCGACGAGCCCCTCCTCGAGGTCTCGACCGACAAGGTCGACACCGAGGTCCCGTCCCCCGTGGCCGGCACCGTCCAGCAGATCCTCGTCCAGGAGGACGAGACGGTCGAGGTCGGCGCCGTGCTCGCGATCGTCGGCTCCGGTGCCGCCGCCCCGGCGGCGCAGGCCCCGGCCGCTGAGCCCGCCCAGGAGGCTCCGCAGCAGGAGGCTCCCGCGCAGGCGCCGACCGAGGCCCGCACCCCGGCGAGCGAGGCCGACGTCCCGGCCCAGGCCGCGCAGGAGGAGACTCCTGCCGCGCCCGAGCAACCGTCGACCCAGCAGCCGGAGCCCGCGCAGCCCGCCCCGGCGAAGGCCGAGTCGGCACCGGGTGCCACCCCCGCTCCCGCCGCCAAGGCCGGCGGCACCTACCTGACCCCGCTCGTGCGCAAGCTCGCTGCGGACAAGGGCGTCGACCTGTCGGCCCTCACGGGCACGGGCGTCGGCGGGCGCATCCGCAAGGAGGACGTCCTCGAGGCGGCGCGCAAGGCCGAGGAGGCGAAGGCCGCACCGGCCGCCGCCGCTCCGGCCGCTGCCGCCGCACCGAAGAAGCCGAGCGTCCCCGCGGTCTCGCCGCTGCGCGGCACCACGGAGAAGACGAGCCGCCTGCGCAAGCTCGTGGCGAGCCGCATGGTCGAGGCGCTGAGCACGCAGGCCCAGCTCACGACCGCCGTCGAGGTGGACGTCACGCGCGTCGCCGCGCTGCGCAACCGTGCGAAGGCCGACTTCAAGGCGCGCGAGGGCGCGAACCTCACGTTCCTGCCGTTCTTCACGCTCGCCGCGGTCGAGGCCCTCAAGGCCTACCCGAAGATCAACGCGACCTTCGCCGAGGACGAGATCACCTACCACGGCCAGGAGAACGTCGGCATCGCGGTCGACACCGAGCGCGGCCTCGTCGTGCCGGTGATCAAGGAGGCGGGCGACCTCAACCTCGCCGGCATCGCGCGCAAGATCGCCGACCTGGGTGCGCGCACGCGCGCCAACAAGGTCGGTCCGGACGAGCTTGCCGGTGGCACCTTCACCATCACCAACACGGGCTCGGGCGGCGCGGTCTTCGACACGCCGATCGTCCCCGTCGGCCAGGTCGCCATCCTGGGTACGGGCACGATCACCAAGCGCCCGGTCGTCGTGACGGACGCGGACGGGAACGACACGATCGGCATCCGCTCGACGTGCTTCATCTTCCTGTCGTACGACCACCGCCTGGTCGACGGGGCGGACGCCGCCCGCTTCCTCACGTCGATCAAGAACCGCATCGAGGAGGGTGCGTTCGAGGCCGAGGTCGGTCTCTGACGTTCTTCCGCTGACGCCCGAGGGCTCCGACCGTCTCGGTCGGGGCCCTCGGTCGTCCGTGCGGGGCCGTACGGTGGCTCCATGGACATCGTCGTGGCGGGCTCGCACGGCCTCATCGGTTCCGAGCTCCTGGCACGCCTGCGCGAGGAGGGTCACCACGTGCGCCGGCTCGTGCGCCGCCCCGCGCAGACGGCCGACGAGCACGAGTGGGACCCCGACGCCGGCGTGCTCGACCCGGCCGTCCTCGACGGCGCGGACGCGGTGGTCAACCTCGCCGGGGCCGGCATCGGCGACCACCGGTGGACGACGGCCTACAAGCGCACGCTCGTGACCTCGCGCACGCGGACCACCGGCCTGATCGCGCGCACGCTCGCCCAGCTCGGCGACCCGCCGCCCGTGTGGGTGCAGGGGTCGGCGATCGGCTACTACGGCGACCGCGGTGCTCAGGTGCTCACCGAGACCTCCACGTCGGGCGACGGTTTCCTGGCGCGCCTGGTGCGCGAGTGGGAGGCGGCGACGGCACCGGCCCACGACGCGGGCGTGCGGGTCGTGCACGCGCGCAGCGGCATCGTCCTGTCGCCCGACGGCGGCGCCCTCGGCCGGCTCCTGCCCCTCCTGAGGCTGGGGATCGGCGGGAGGCTCGGTCCGGGCACCCAGTACTGGAGCTGGATCACGCTGCGCGACGAGGTCGCGGCGCTGTGCCACCTGCTCACCGCGCCCGTGCACGGCCCGGTCAACGTCTGCGCACCGCAGCCCGCGACGAACGCCGAGATCACGCGCGCGCTCGCCGCCGCTCTCCACCGCCCGGCGGTGCTCGCCGTCCCGGCCTTCGCCCTGCGCATCGCGCTCGGCGAGCTGGCGTCCGATATCCTCGGCTCGCAGCGCGCGCTCCCGACGGTCCTCGAGGCGAGCGGGTTCGTCTTCGCCGACCCCGAGCTCACGGGTGCGGCCCGCGAGGTCGTCGAGGGCTGATCAGCGCACCTCGGCCACGCGCCATCCCGCGTCGGTCCAGCGCAGCACGAGGAGCACGGTCGTGCGCGGCGTCGCCGGCACCTGGAGCTCGCCGTCGGCGGTACGCTGCCGGTGCGCGCCCACCGCATAGTCGACCTCGACCGCCACGTCGGCCGCAGGGTCGGCCTGGGAGTCGCCCGGAGAGTCTTCGGCGTCGCCAGGCCCCGGGTCGACGAGGCGCGCGTCGAAGACCTCGGCACGCGCGTCGAGCACGTCCACGGCCTCGAGCTCGGCGAGGAGCGCGGCGTCGGTCGCCTCCGCCGGGGAGCCCGGGACCGCGATGCCCGAGAGGTCGCCCGTGCCCTCCGTGACGAGCGCGAGCCGTCGTTCGGTGAGCGTGCGCGCCGCGGCCGCGGGGTCGGACCGGTCCGTGGTCGCGTCTGGCACGCTCGCGGCGCCGGTCCCGCCGGTCCCGCCGGTCCCGTCGGTCCCGGCCGTCGCCGTCGCGGCCGTCCCCGCTGGGCCCGGGGCCGGCGGCCCGCCGAGCGCGACGAGCGCCGCGACGAGGGCCCCGCACCCCACGACGATGCCGAGGCTCGTGAGCACCGCACGCAGCGGGCCGCGGTGCCCGGAGTCCGGCGAACCGTGGCGGCCGGCGCGCCCCACCGGTCGAGCCGGGCGGGGCAGCCGGACCGGGCGGGGCGAGCGTCCGGACGGCGCAGCGGCGCGCGACCCGGCCGCGGACGGCGCGGGTGCGGCCCGGCGACGGGCGCCGAGCGCTCCCGCGACGAGGCGTGCGGCGTCGGGCATCGTGACCGGCCGGGGCTCGACGGCGTCGTAGCAGCGCGCGGCGAACGTCCCCGCCGCCGGACGGGCCCGGGGGTCGTCGCGCAACGCGGCGACAAGTTCCGCGTGCAGCGCCGCCAGGTCCTTCGCCTCGTCCGGGTCGACCGGCGCACTCTGGGCGGGGTGGCTCGACGCCGGCGGCGGGACGAGGTCGAGCACGAGGCGCGCGAGGTCCCGGACGTCGTCCGCGGGCGTCCCCGCGGCCGGGGCGAGCGGCGGCTGCACGACCGCGCGGCCGCCGGGCGAGACGACGACGGACCGTGCGTCGAGCTGCCCGTGGGAGCGACCGGTCCGGTGCAGCGCCGCGAGCGCCTGCGCGACGGGGACGAGGACGGTCACGGCCTCGGCGGCCGCGAACGGCTCGCGGGCGGCGGCGAGCTCGTCGAGCGGGAGACCGTCGACGTGGTCCGTCAGGACGACGAGCGTCGCATCACCCGCCTCGACCACTTCACGGACCGGGACGAGGTGCTCGTGGTCGTGGGCGAGGAGGCGCAGGTGCTCGGTGAGCGCGGCACGCGCCTCGGGCGGAGCGGGGACTGCGACCCGACGGATCGCGCACACGGTCCCGGCGTCGTCGCACGCCACGACGCCGTCGGGGGCGCCGGGGCGCTCGCGCACGCTCCAGCCGACCGCGGCGAGGGCGGCCACGAGACCGACGTCGGCGAGCGGACGGGGTGCAGGCGGTCGCGGCATGCGCCCATCTCACCGTGCCGGGGCACCCTCGGCACGGTTATCCACAGGGCGGACGGCCTCGTGCGGCGCCTCACACCGGCAGCAGGCGACCCTCGCTCGCGCTGCGCCGGGCGGCGTCGAGCACCTCGGCCGTGCGGACGGCGTCGCGGGGATCCACGGGGACCGGCCCGCCCTCGAGGACCCACGCCGCGACGGCGCGGTAGAAGTCCGCGTGGCCCCCCGTGGCCTGCGGCACCGCCGCACGCTCGCGCCCGCGCGTGACCCACCCGAGCGTCCCGGCCGGCGCGGCGTCGTCGAACACCTCGAAGGGAGACGCGTCGTTCTCGAACGTGGTGACGACGTACGCCCCGGCCGTCCCGAGCACGCGGGTGCGCGGGCCCGGCGCGCCGACGACCGACCCGGCCCACAGCCGGCTCACGACGGTATTGCCGTCCGCGTCCGGCCCATGGTGGAGCACGAGGAACACGTCGTCCTCGGTGGGAGTGGTGTGGGACCGCAGCTCGGCCCACACGGCCGTGACCGGGCCGAAGAGCTGCGTCGCCGAGTCGACGAGGTGCGGGCCGAGGTCGAGGAGCAGTCCGCCCCCGACCGGGTCGTTCTCCTTCCAGCGCTGCTGCGGGACGGGGCGCCAGCGCTCCCAGCGCCGCTCGAAGGTGTGCACGCGACCGAGCTCCCCCCGTGCGAGGACGTCGCGCAGCGTGAGCTGCTCGGGGTCCCAGCGCCGGTTCTGGAACACGGTGAGCGGCGTGCCGGCCTCCCCCGCGGCCGCTACCACGGCGTCCGCGGCGGTCGCGCCCAGGGCCAGGGGCTTGTCGACCACCACCGGCACGCCGGCGAGCACGAGGGCCGTCGCGTGGTCCGCGTGCAGGGCCGAGGGGCTCGCGACGACCACGACGTCGTACGCGTCCCGGTCGGCGAGGAGCGACACCAGGTCGTCGTGGAGGTGGACGTCCGGCCAGTCCTGGAGCGCGGACGCGCGACGCTCCGGGGACCGGACCACGACGGCGGTGACGGTGTGCCCCGCCTCGCGCACGAGCCGCGCGTGGATCCCGCGCCCCGCTCCCCCGTACCCGACGATCCCGACCCTGAGCGTGCGTGCGGCGCTGTCCATGGCGACCAATCTAACGGCCGCCCGGCCGGGCTCCTCCCGGGCTGACGGCTGGTCCGAGCACGCCCGGAGAAATGGCAGAATGTGCGCGTTGGTCCGGTATGGAACGCTGCGTACCGTCTCGCGCGCGCCGGGCCGAAGCATGGTCTTCGGGAAGGTCGTCCCTTGAGCACCACGAGCCGCCGGGTCCCTCGTCGCCGGGTTCACCGTCGCAGCGTCCTGCGCTACGTCCTCATCGCGCTCGCGATCGTCATCGTCGTCGCGAACGTCGTCAGCCAGCAGTCCGTCGCGGCGGACGACGACGACCCCGCGCCCGAGCCGGGGACGGCGCTCGCGGCCCTCACGCGGCTCGAGGTGAAGGGGCCGGCGGCCGACACCGGGTACGAACGCTCGCTGTTCGGCTCGGCGTGGACGGACGTCGACGGCAACGGCTGCGACACGCGCAACGACATCCTCGCGCGCGACCTCACGGACCTCACCTACTCGACCCGCGGCGAGCCGTGCGAGATCCGCACCGGCACGTTCCACGACCCGTACACCGGCGAGACGATCGGCTTCCGCCGCGGCAACGAGACCAGCACGGCCGTGCAGGTCGACCACGTCGTCCCGCTGCTGGACGCCTGGCGCAAGGGTGCGCAGGCCTGGGACGACGAGACCCGCTTGCGGTTCGCGAACGACCCGCTCAACCTCCTCGCCTCCGACGGCCCGGCGAACCAGTCGAAGGGCGCGCGCGACGCGTCGGCGTGGCTGCCACCGAACCACGCCTTCCGCTGCCCGTACGTCGCGCGCCAGATCGCCGTGAAGTCGACCTACGAGCTCGCCGTCACCCCGTCCGAGTCGGCGGCGATGGCCCGGGTGCTCGAGGACTGCCCGGCCGAGCCGGTCCCGTCGGGCTGACCCGGACCGGCGGGCGCGTCCGGGCCGCGGTCCTCGCGGCCCAGCGCGCTCGGCCACCAGGCCCGGCGGCCGACGTCGTGGACGAGCGCCGGCACGAGCAGGCTGCGGACGACGAGCGTGTCCACCAGCACGCCGAACGCGACGATGAACGCCAGCTGGGCGAGGAACAGCAGCGGGATGATGCCGAGCGCCGCGAACGTCGCCGCGAGCACGACGCCCGCCGAGGTGATGACCGAGCCCGTGACGGCGAGGCCTCGCAGCACGCCGCGGCGCGTCCCCACGGCGAGGCTCTCCTCGCGCACGCGCGTCATGAGGAAGATCGAGTAGTCGACCCCGAGCGCGACGAGGAAGCAGAACGCGTAGAGCGGCACGGCGGGGTCGGCGCCCGGGAAGTCGAGCACGTGCTCGAACACGAGCGCGGCCACACCGAGCGCGGCGCCGAACGACAGGACGTTCGCGAGCATGAGCAGCACCGGCGCGACCACGGAGCGCAGCAGCACGATGAGGATGAGCAGGATGACGACGAGCACCACGGGCACGATCACGCGCAGGTCGCGCTGACCCGCGAGCTGGGTGTCGAGCCGCTCGGCCGCCGCTCCCCCGACGAGGGCGTCGGGCGAGACCTCGTGCACGGCGTCGCGCAGCGCGGAGACCGTCTCCACGGCCTCCTGGCTGTCCGACGGCGCGTCCGTGGTGACGTCGACGCGCACCTGCCCGTCGACGACGAGCGGCTCGCCCTGCGCCGGGGCGCCGGGGGCGACGGCGGGCTCGTCGGTGACGGGCGTCGCCGCGGCGACGCCGTCGGTGCCCTCGGCCGCCTCGACGACGGCGTCGAGATCACCCTCGGGGGCCACGACGGTCGCCGGCTGGGCGGACACCCCCTCGAAGTGCTCGGTGAGCACCTGCTCGCCGTCGACCGAGTCGACCTGCGTGAGGAACACCTCGGAGTCCCCCGTACCGTCGGCGTCGAGCGTCGGGACGAAGGCGGCGCACGCGGCGAGCACGAGGGCGGTGACGACCCAGACCCGACGGTCGTGGCGGCCGACGAAGCTGGCGACGCGTGACCAGACGCCGTGGCCCTCGACGCTCACGACGTCCTCGGCAGCGGCGACGTCCGCCGACGCCGCGTGGTCGCCCGCGAAGCGCGGCATCCGCGGCCAGAAGAGCGCGCGCGAGCGCTGCCCCGCGACGAGCAGCAGCGCGGGCAGGAGGGTGAGCGACGCGACGAACGCCGAGGCGATGCCGATCGCCGCGACGGGGCCGAGGCTCCGGTTCGAGGAGAGGTCGGACAGCAGGAGGCACAGCAGCCCCGCGATCACGGTGCCGGCGCTCGCGGCGATCGGCTCGACCGAGGCGCGCACCGCACGCCGCAGCGCCGTGACCGTCGAGCGGACGTGCCACAGCTCCTCGCGGTAGCGCGCGACGACGAGCAACGAGTAGTCGACCGCGGCGCCGACGACGAGGATCGACAGGATCCCCTGCGACTGGCCGTTGAGCGTGAGCACGTCGGCCGCGGCCAGGTGGTAGACCACCAGGCCCGCGAGCGTCAGGGCGAGGACCGCGGTGAGGATGACGAGGAAGGGCAGGACCGGCGAGCGGTAGACGACGGCGAGGATGACGAGCACGGCGCCGAGCGCGACGAGGAGCAGCACGGTGTCGATCCCGCCGAACGCGGTCACGAGGTCCGCGACGAACCCGGCGGGTCCCGTGACCCACGCCTCGAGCGCGGTGCCGGCGAGGCCGCCGTCCGCGGCATCGGCAGCCGCGAGGTCGCGCAGGGCCCCGACGGCGAGCTCGCTCACGCTGCTCTCCTCGGCGCCGACCCGGTCGGACGCCACCGACGCGTCGAGGGAGACGACGACGAGCGCGGCCTCGCCGTCCTCGGAGGGGACCACGACGGGGTCGGCCACGGAGACGTCGCCGACGGTGGCGGGCTCGTCGCCCGCCGTGCCCTCGAGCGGGGCGGCGGGGACGGCGGCGGCGTACGCGTCGAGGGCCGCGAGGTCGTCCGGCGTGAGCGCGCTGCCGTCACCCGTGGTCGCCACGACGAGGGCGGGAAGCGTCTCGGAGTCGGTGAACTCGCGTGCGACCTCGGCGGCGCGCGTCGACTCGGCCCTCTCGGGCAGGAAGGCCGCGGCGTCGTTGGTCTGCACGCTGCTCAGGCGGCCCTGCGCCTGTCCACCGAGCGCGCCGATCGCCATCCACAGACCGATGACTGCGACAATGATCAGCCCGCGGAGGAATCCGCTCTTCCTATTGCTCAGCATGCTGAGTAATGGTGCCATGGGTGAGGGAGGAATGCACGTGGCGCACGCGTCGAGGGAAGCTGCCACCGGGCCGTACGGCGACCCGGACGTCGGCGACCCCACGCCCGCCGACCCCGATCAGTGGGCCACCGGGCGGCTGCTGTTCGCCGTCGCCCGCCGCATCGAGCGCGAGTGGAACGCCCACCTCGCGCAGTGGGACCTCAACCATGCGGGTTTCCCGGTCCTCATGCACCTGCTCGGCGGGCCGCGCTCCCAGCGCCTCCTCGCGACCGAGTCCGGGGTCACGGAGCAGACCATGAGCCGGATCGTGGCGCGACTGGAGCGATCCGGGTACGTGACGCGCACGGACGACCCGACCGACCGGCGTCGTCGCGCGGTGGCGATCACCGACGCCGGGCGCGCCGCCGGCCTCGCGGCCGCCCGCCGCCGCTCCGCCGAGGACCTCGCGACCCGCGGGCTCGACGACGACCAGGTCGCCGCGCTGCGAGAGGTGCTGCTCGCGATGCTCGAGACGTTGCCCACACGGAGCGGCATGCCCGACGACGAGGGCTAACCTGACCCGATGGACCTGCTCCCCCTGCCCGGTCTCACCGACTACCACGAGGCTTGGGACCTGCAGCGCGCGGTGCACGACGACGTCGTCGCGCACACCCGTCCGGACACCCTGATCCTCGTCGAGCACCCCGACGTGTACACCGCCGGGCGCCGCACGCACCGGGCCGAGCGGCCCGACGACGGCACGCCCGTCGTCGACGTCGACCGCGGCGGGAAGATCACGTGGCACGGCCCGGGCCAGCAGGTGGTCTACCCGATCCTGCGGCTCGCCGAGCCGGTCGACGTCGTCGCGTACGTGCGCGCCCTCGAGGAGGCCGTCATGGTCGTGTGCGCCGACCTCGGACTGGCGACGATGCGCGTCGAGGGACGCAGCGGGGTGTGGCTCGCGGCCGACGCGACCCGCCGCGAGCGCAAGGTGTGCGCCATCGGCGTGCGCGTCGCGAAGGGCGTGACGATGCACGGCCTCGCCCTGAACTGCGTCCCCGACCTCTCGCGCTTCGACCGGATCGTCCCGTGCGGCATCGAGGACGCCGACGTGACGTCGCTCACCGCCGAGCTCGGCCGCGACGTGACGCTCGCCGAGGTCGCACCGCTGCTCGTGGCGGCGCTGGAGGACGCGCTCGCGCCGCTGCGCGACCAGGGCGGGGCCGCGGACGCGCCCGCGCACGCGACGGCGGCGGAGGCCCTCGCGGGGTAGGAGCGGGTAGCAGCGGGTAGCAGCGGGTAGCCTGGCGGGACCAGGGAAACCTCGCGCGCCGGAGTACGGGTGGGTCGGCGTGCGGCACGACGCACCCTCGAGGACCTGGACCGCATGACCACCACCCCCGCGCGCGCCTCGCGCGCACCTGACGCACTCCCCGGACCCGGAACCGACGACGCACCCCGACCTGTGCCGCCGCGCGCCGGGTACGGGCGGCTCCCCCAGCTCGCCGGACGCTCGTTCCTGCCCGTCGCGTTCCTCGCCCGGCTGCCGTTCTCGATGCTCACCATCGGGACGCTGCTCCTCGTGACGTCCGCGACGTCCTCCGTCGCCGTCGGCGGGCTCGCGTCCGCGGCGACCGCGATCGGCACGGCGGTCGGCGGCCCGACGCAGGGCGCCCTGGCGGACCGCGTCGGGCAGCGCGCCGTGCTCCTCGTCGCCGTCCCCGTGGCGACCCTCGCCGTCCTCGCGCTCGTCGTGGTGACGACCGGCCCGGACGGGCCTGCCGCCCTCCCCGTGGTGCTCGCCGTCGCCGCCGCGACCGGCGCGAGCGTGCCGCAGGTCGGGCCGCTCGCCCGTGTGCGGTGGCTGCGCCTCGCGGCGCGCGAGCCGCGGACGCTCGCCGCCGCGATGGGCTACGAGAGCACCGCCGACGAGGTGAGCTTCGTGCTCGGCCCCGCGCTCGTCGGGATCCTCGCCTCGGCCGGCTCCCCGCAGGTCGCGGTCCTCGTCGCGGCAGGCGGCATAGCCGTCTTCGGCACCGCGTTCGCACTGCACCCGACGTCGCGCGCGGCCGCCGCGCACCCCGGCGCGGCGCGCGTGCCCGACGGCGACGTGTCGGATCGCGGCGGCCATGCCCCCGTCACCGGGGGGATCCTGGCGCTCGTGCGCCGCGAAGGGGTCGTCCTGGTCGGCATGCTCGCGATGGGGCTGCTGTTCGGCGGGACCCAGGCGGCGCTCACCGCGTTCACGCGCGACGCGGGCGTGCCCGGCAGCGCGGGCCTCGTCTACGCGGTCCTGGGCGTCGGCTCGGCCGTGACCGCGCTCGCGGTCGTCGCGCTCCCCCGCCGCTGGAGCCAGCGCGGCCGCTGGGTCACGTTCGCGGGCGGCCTCCTCCTGGGCACCGTGGCGCTCGTGCTCGCCGCGGCGGGCGGGGCGCTCACGGCGGTGGTCGTGGCCGTCGCCGCGGCGGGGCTGTTCGTCGGGCCGGTCATGGTGACGGTGTTCACGGTCGCGGGCGACCGCGCGCCGGCGGGGCGGACCGCGTCCGCGATGACGCTCGTGGCCAGCGCGAACGTCGTGGGCGTGGCAGTCGGGGCAGCGGGCGGCGGAGCCGCCGCCGACACGATCTCGACGACGGCCGCGTTCGTCGTGCCCGTGCTCGCCGCGGTCCTGCTCGTCGTCACCGGAGTGTCGCTGACGTCACGTCCACAGGGTGGTCTCCACCCGGGACCGAGCTCGGGCGAGCGCGTAGTCTGACCGGAGTCCGGCGTCGTACTCCGGGCGATCGCACCGCAGCGGTGCGCCGCCCACCCGCCTGCGCGGCGACGTCGGCCCTCACTCGCCACGACGACCGGGAGACACCCGTGACGATCGCACCAGAAGGACGGCGCATGCTGCGGGTCGAGGCCCGCAACGCCGCGACGCCGATCGAGAAGAAGCCCGAGTGGATCAAGACCCGCGCGACCATGGGCCCGGAGTACTCCGAGCTCAAGGGGCTCGTGAAGCGCGAGGGGCTGCACACGGTCTGCGAGGAGGCGGGCTGTCCCAACATCTTCGAGTGCTGGGAGGACCGCGAGGCGACGTTCCTCATCGGTGGGGACCAGTGCACGCGGCGCTGCGACTTCTGCCAGATCGACACGGGCAAGCCCGCGGACTTCGACGCCGACGAGCCGCGCCGCGTCGCCGAGTCGGTCCAGGCGATGGGGCTGCGCTACTCGACCATCACGGGCGTCGCGCGCGACGACCTGCCCGACGGCGGTGCCTGGCTCTACGCGGAGACCGTCCGCCAGATCCACGCGCTCAACCCGGGCACCGGCGTCGAGCTGCTCATCCCCGACTTCAACGCGATCCCCGAGCTGCTCGACGAGGTGAACGAGTCGCGCCCCGAGGTGCTCGCGCACAACCTCGAGACCGTGCCGCGCATCTTCAAGCAGATCCGCCCCGCATTCCGCTACGACCGCTCGCTGTCGGTGCTCACGCGGGCGCGCGAGGCCGGCCTCGTGACGAAGTCGAACATCATTCTCGGCATGGGCGAGACGATCGAGGAGGCGAAGGAGGCGCTGCAGGACCTGCACGACGCCGGCTGCGACCTCGTGACGATCACCCAGTACCTGCGCCCCTCGCTGCGGCACCACCCCGTGGACCGCTGGGTCAGGCCGGAGGAGTTCGTCGAGCTGTCCGACGCCGCCGAGGCGATGGGGTTCCTCGGCGTCATGTCGGGGCCGCTCGTGCGCTCGTCGTACCGCGCCGGGCGCCTGTGGGGCCAGGCCATGACGCGCCGCGGCATGGAGATCCCCGCCGCGCTCGCGCACCTCGCCGAGCCGACGACGTCGCGCCAGGAGGCGGCGAGCCTGCTGGCACGTTCGCCCCACTAGACTGACCGCCATGGCCCGCAAGAACTCGGACAGCTCCGGCGCGCCCGCCGCCGGCGAGCAGGTCGCGAAGCAGAAGAAGCCCAAGAAGCAGCGTTGGTACCACCAGGTGTGGGCCGCGTACCAGATGACGCGCAAGCAGGACCCGGCGGTCACGTGGGTCATGCTCGGCGTGTTCGTCGGCATCCTCGCCGTCGCGCTGGGGATCGGCCTGTGGTGGGGCCAGTGGGTCTACACCCTCATCGTCGGCATCCCGTTCGCGGCACTGGGCGCGATGTTCGTCCTCACGCGTCGTGCGGAGCACGCCGCCTACCAGCAGATCGAGGGTCAGCCCGGTGCCGCGCGCGCAGCGCTCGGCACGATCCGTCGCGGCTGGACGTTCGACGAGGAGCCCGTCGCGATCGACCCCCGCACGCAGGACCTCGTGTTCCGCGGCGTCGGGCGGGCGGGTGTCGTGCTCGTCAGCGAGGGCCCGGCGCACCGCGCCAAGCGCCTCCTCGACTCCGAGCGCAAGCGCGTCGCGCGCGTCCTGCCGAACGTGCCCATCACCGCCATCCAGGTCGGCGACGACGAGGGCCAGGTCGCGCTGCCCAAGCTCCCGCGCGCGGTGCAGAAGCTCAAGCCGACGCTCACCAAGCCCGAGACGGCCGAGGTCTCCAAGCGCCTGCGCGCGCTCGGCGCCGCGCGGCTGCCCATCCCCAAGGGGATCGACCCGACGCGCGCCCGTCCTGACCGCAAGGGCATGAAGGGTCGCTGAGCCGCTTGGCTCGCCTCCTGCGTTCTGGTCACCGGAGCGGGTGGAGCGGGGACGACGGCGCGTCTACCATCCGCCCGCTCGTTCCTCGCGGGCTCCCGCCAGGCCCGACCACGACGCGCCGTCCTCCCCGCTCCACCCGCTCTGCTGTCGGCTCACCCGGGTGCGGGGCTGTCGGCTCACCCGGGTGCGGGGCTGTCGGCTCACCCGGGTGCGAGGCGCCGTCGGTCCCGCTCGTCCTGTCGGCTCGCCCGGGTGCGAGGCGCCGTCGTCCCGGCTGCACCCCGCTCGTGGCCTCAGGTGCGGACGAGGAGCGTGCCCGCCGCGCGGTCGTGGAGGCCTCGGCCGTCGGCGTCCCAGACGACCGCGGGGATCACCAGGCACAGCAGCACGGTGCGGAGGGCGCCGCGGCCGATGCCGACCATGCGGGTGGGCTCGGCGACGCGGCGCACGCGCATCCCCATGATGCGGTGTCCGACGGTGAAGCCGAGCGTGCTCACGAGGAGGACGTTCTCGATCGCGAAGACGAGCGGCTGGGACCACACCGGTAGGGCGGAGATGCCCTCGAAGAAGCCCGGGACGTCGGGGCGGAAGAAGAGGAAGGCGACGAGCGTCGCGAGCGTCCAGTCGATGATCAGCGCGACGAGGCGGCGCCCGAGCGTCGCGAGGGAGCCGGGCCCGTCGGGCGGGAGCCCGAGTCGTGCGCCGCGTCCGTCCTGCTGACCGCCGGGCGTGCCCTCGAGCCACGACCCCATGTCCTCGCGTGAAACCACGTCACCAGGGTACGTGCCGAGACATGGACACCCTGGACACCGGGCGACCCTGCGGCGGTAGGGTGCCGCACGGCACACCGGCCCGCCGCCGGCTGCTGCGTGCCCCCGTGTAGCACGACCGTCACACGGGGAGGCGGGACGTAACACGACGGAAACAACAGGTACACGGCGAGGAAACCGCCTGCACCTAGGTTCGTGGGCGCCACGTCAGCGGCGTGACCGCCGCGCAGCCCGACGGCACCACCCGATCAAGGAGCAACGGATGTTCAACAACGCGGAGGAGGCAATCGCCTTCACGCGGAACGAAGGCGTCGAGTTCGTCGACGTCCGGTTCTGCGACCTGCCCGGCATCATGCAGCACTTCAACATCCCCGTCTCGCAGTTCGACGAGGCTGCGTTCGAGGACGGCCTGATGTTCGACGGCTCGTCGATCCGCGGCTTCCAGGCGATCCACGAGTCGGACATGAAGCTCGTGCCGGACGTCAAGACCGCGTTCGTGGACCCGTTCCGCAAGCGCAAGACGCTCGTCGTGAACTTCTCCATCGTCGACCCGTTCACGGGCGAGCCGTACTCGCGCGACCCCCGCAACATCGCGGCCAAGGCCGAGGCGTACCTGCGCTCGACCGGCATCGCGGACACCGCGTTCTTCGCGCCCGAGGCCGAGTTCTACCTGTTCGACGAGGCTCGCTTCGCGACGAACCAGCACTCGAGCTTCTACTACCTCGACTCGATCGAGGCGGCGTGGAACACGGGCCGTGAGGAGGAGGGCGGCAACCTCGCGTACAAGACGCGCTACAAGGGCGGCTACTTCCCCGTCTCGCCGTCCGACCGTTTCGCGGACCTGCGCGACGACATGTGCGCGACGCTGGAGGAGGTCGGCCTCGAGGTCGAGCGTGCGCACCACGAGGTGGGCACCGCCGGTCAGCAGGAGATCAACTACCGCTTCAACACGCTGCTGCACGCGGCCGACGACCTGATGAAGTTCAAGTACGTCATCCGCAACCAGGCCTTCGAGGCCGGCAAGTCGGCCACGTTCATGCCGAAGCCGATCTTCGGCGACAACGGCTCGGGCATGCACTCGCACCAGTCCCTGTGGAAGGACGGCAAGCCGCTGTTCTTCGACGAGAAGGGCTACGGCGGTCTCTCCGACCTCGCGCGCTGGTACATCGGCGGCCTGCTCAAGCACGCGCCGTCGCTGCTCGCGTTCACGAACCCGTCGGTGAACTCCTACCACCGCCTCGTCCCGGGCTACGAGGCCCCGGTCAACCTGGTCTACTCGGCCCGCAACCGCTCCGCGTGCATCCGCATCCCGGTCACCGGCTCGTCCGCCGGCGCCAAGCGCGTCGAGTTCCGTGTGCCGGACCCGTCGGCCAACCCGTACCTCGCGTTCGCCGCCCAGCTGCTCGCCGGCATCGACGGCATCAAGAACCGCATCGAGCCGCCGGACCCGATCGACAAGGACCTCTACGAGCTGCCCCCCGAGGAGCACGCGCAGATCCAGCAGGTCCCCGGCTCCCTCTCCGAGGCGCTGGACAACCTCGAGGCCGACCACGAGTTCCTCACGCAGGGCGACGTGTTCACGCCCGACCTCATCCAGACGTGGATCGACTACAAGCGCACCAACGAGATCGACCCGATCCGTCTGCGCCCGCACCCGCACGAGTTCGAGCTCTACTACGACATCTAGGCCTGATCGGCTAGATTCCGGGCTTTCGGGGCCTCCTTCGACCCCTTAGTCCATGAAGAGTCCACGCGACCCGCACGCACCTTCCTGGTGGCGGTACGCGTGGACTCTTCTGTGTCCGGCCACGGGTGCAAGGGGGGATGGCCCCCGTGGGGGGTGCCGAAAGGCCGCCCGAAGTCCTCGGGGCAGCAGGATCGCCCGGCAGCCCGCACGCGGCGAGGATTGAGGCCGTTCGGCCCCATGCAACCGCTGCTCCAGGAGACCACTCTGATGAGAAATGACCTGCACCGTCGACGCGCGCGGCGTGTGCTGCCGACGATGCTCTTGCTCGCCGTCACCGCCGGAGCTCTCGCGGCTTGCGGCGACGCGTCCGACTCGGTGAGCACTACCTCGTCGGCGCCGCCGACTCCGTCCGCACCCGCCTCAGCCGCACCCGCCGATGCCGTGCTGCACATGGTCGACGCGGGCGCCGGCCGGCGCCTGGCGTTCCACGTCACACCTGGCGGTCTTCCTGCCCTCGTCCTGGACTCGGGCGGGGGCATGGACTCCTCGTACTGGGAC
Source organism: Cellulosimicrobium sp. BMG9.22 (assembly GCF_059159975.1). Lineage (NCBI taxonomy): Bacteria > Bacillati > Actinomycetota > Actinomycetes > Micrococcales > Promicromonosporaceae > Cellulosimicrobium > Cellulosimicrobium sp. BMG9.22. The sequence continues at coordinate 97,343 of NZ_JBZGBY010000003.1, forward strand.
GACCTGGTTCCCCAGCTGGCGGCGGCCACCGGCTCCACGATCATCACGTACGACCGCGCAGGGCTCGGTGACAGTGACGAGGTGCCGGGCGCATGGGACGTGCAGAGCGCTGTCAGCGACCTGGAGACCGGTCTGCGCGCACTAGATGTCACGCAGGACGTCGTCCTGGTGGCCCACTCTCAAGCGGGTGAGGTCGCCACCTACTTCACGCGCGCCAACCCGCAGCTGGTCTCCGGCGCGGTGCTCGTCGACGCGAATCTGCCTCAGCTCTACACCGACGAGACGATCGCCCGCCTGATCTCCGTGAGCACGCCGCAGGTCGAGGCCGCGAAGCAGGACCCGTCCACCAAGCAGAACCGCCAGCTGATCGCGACTGCCGAGAACTACGCGCCGATGCACCAGGCCTACCACCAGGTGTCCTGGCCGGACGACGTTCCTGCCACCGTCATCGTGTCGGAGAAGACACCGTTCGACGGTCTGCAGGAGGACGCGCAGCGCTGGCGAGACGCGGCAGCCGCGTTCGTGGCGGCCGGCCCGGATCGCACCCTCGTCACTGCCGAGGGCAGCTCTCACGACGTCCCGACCGATCGTCCCGACATCGTGCTCGACGAGATCGGGAAGATGGCCGCCGCCGGCGACTGATGGGGCCTTGGTCGTGAGCCCGCCTCCGGGCTGATCGCTGCCTCGTAGAGCGATCTCTCACGCCCGGTTTACAGATTAGGTCCAGCATGGGACCTTATCTGTCATGGCAGGTGAGGACTTCCTCAGCATCGAGGAGACCGCGCGCACCCTGGGGGTGTCGACTCGTCACGCCCGCCGTCTGGCCGACTCCGGAGCGCTGACCAAGATTGCGCGCGGACTGGTCGACCGCAGCTCGGTCGACCGTTACCTCCGGTCACGACGCCGGGGGCGCACCCGCGCCTGGGCGGAGCCCACTGCCTGGGGAGCGGTCGCGCTTCTCGCCGGCCGCGACACCGACTGGCTGGGAGCCAGCCAGGCCTCGCGGCTCCGCAGCACGCTGCGCCAGATCACCGATATCGAGGACCTGCTCACCCGGATGCGTGAGCGCGCCCAGGTCCACGTCTTCGAGGCACACCGTGCCGCACTCCCCCGGCTGCGAGAGCTCGTCGCGACGAACAACCTGGGACTTCTGGGGATCACCGACGCCGTAGACGACAGCGTCGACGGCTACCTCCCCGCAAGCGACCTGGACAAGGTCGTGCGCTCTCTCGGGCTTCGGGCCGAAGCAGACGGCAGTGCCGTGCTGCGGGTCACCCGTTTCGACTTCGACCGGACGCGAGCACTGGTCGACACCCCGGTGGTCGCGGCACTCGATGCCGCCACGAGCACCGACCCCCGCGTGCGCGGCGTCGGACAGCGCGCGCTGGGTGACCTGCTGAAGACCTACCGATGAGGCACGACCGACCCACCATCGAGATCACCGCGGCTCCCGGCGGCTGGCCGGCGCCATGGCCCAGCGTCGCGCAGCTGGCTGAGGCGTTCCCGGCCGGGAGCTGGACGCTCGTGGGCGGGCTGATGACCCAGCTGCACACGATCCACCACGGATTCGGCATCGTTCGCCCGACGAACGACGTCGACATCGTGCTCCACATCGAGACCGAGCGTGGAGTACCGAACGCGGTCGCCTCAGCGTTGGAGACACTCGGCTATCGATTCCAGCCGAGCATCGACGCACGCAACGACACCGCGCACAGGTTCGTGCGCGGTGCCACCACCGTCGACCTGGTTGCCGGCGGGGCCGAAGAGCAGGTCGACGTCCTGATCGCCGACCATCCGGCCCCGCGCGTGATCGCGAAGCTCCGTGGCCACGAGATGATCCGCATCGAAGGCGGCACCCAGGCACTGCGGCGCACCGTCAACGCACGGCTGGAGATCGTCCCGGGCACGACGGCCACGATCTCGGTGCCACGCCCGTTCGGCGCGCTGATCCTCAAAGCCGCCGCCTACACGTCCGACTCTCGCGATCGCGACCGTCACCTGTTCGACGCCGCCGCTCTGCTGGCGTGCATCGACGACCCGTTCACCGAGCGCGCCGGGTTCACGGGCTCGGACCGCCGCCGCATCGCTGTTCTCGTCACCCACCTGCCGGCATCTCACCTGGCCTGGCGGGCGTTGCCCAGGAGCCTACGGGCGCAAGCACAACTGAGCCTCGAGATCCTCAGCGCGCCGGCGTGACCTCGACGTGTTCGACGGCTCGCGCGACGTGGGCCGAAGGCAGTCCCGACCCCGGCCGGAGGCCGGCGTAGCGCTCCGCCTCGACCTCCGCGCACAGGTCCTGGTAGACGTGCCCGCCGCCGAGGTACACCGCCATCTCCTCGCGCTTGCCCGGCACGTTGCCGCCGAGGAACCAGGCGCCTGCCTTCTTCCCCTCCTCGTACATGACCGTCGCCTTCGCGGCCCGCACGGTCTCGGCGCGCCACCAGTCCTCCGCCTCGCGCGTCGGTTCGAGCCTGTCGATGCCGTTGTCCCGCGCGAAGGTGAGCGCGCGCTGGAGCCACTGCGCCCCGAGCTGGACCGGGACGGGCAGGTTGGACAGCGGGGTCTGCGGGCCCAGCGACATGAAGAAGTTCGGGAACCCGTGGACGGCGATCCCCAGGTAGGTCAGCAACCCGTCGCGCTCCCACCGCTCGCGCAGCGTGATCCCCTCCCTCCCGACGACGTCGATCGCCGTGAGCGCTCCCGTCATGGCGTCGAAGCCCGTGGCGAGCACGAGCACGTCGAGCTCGTGCTCGACGCCGTCGACGACCACGCCGCGCGGCGTGACGTGCGTGATCGGGGACGCGAGCACGTCGACGAGCTCGACGTTCTCCCGGTTGTACGCGTCGTAGTAGCCGTGGCCGGTGGGCGGGCGCTTGCCCATGAAGGTGTACGACGTCGGGCTCAGGGCCTCCGCCGTGCGGGGGTCGGCGACGATCTGCCCGATCTTGCCGCGGATGAACTCGGACGCGTACGCGCTGGCCTGCGGGCTCGTCAGGAGGTCGGTGAAGCACTCCATCGCGAAGTGGAAGCCGCCCGCCTCCCACTTCGACTCGAACACGCGCCGCCGCTCCTCGGCGTCGACGTCGAGCGCGGAGTGCGCAGGGACGTCCATCGGCACCCCGAACGGGTGCCGGGCGGCACGCTCGAAGACCTCGTCGTAGTGCGCGCGCAACCACGCGAGCTCCTCGGGCGTGACGGTCGGGTTGGTCGTCTCGACGACGTAGTTCGGGGTGCGCTGGAAGACAGTGACGTGCGCGGCCTGGGCGGCGAGCTCGGGCAGCATCTGGATCCCCGAGGCACCCACCCCGATCATGCCGACTCGCTTGCCGGTCAGGTCCACACCCTCGTGGGGCCAGCGCGCCGAGTGGTGCACCTCCCCGGCGAACGTGTCCAGGCCGGGGATCTCCGGGTACACCGGCCGCGAGAGGATCCCCGTCGCCGACACGAGGTACGTCGCGCGCAGCCGGGAGCCGTCCGCGAGCGTGAGCGTCCACGCGTTGGCGGCCTCGGAGTGCTCGGCACGCACGACCCGGGTGCTCAGCCGGACGTCCCGGCGCAGGTCGAGCCGGTCGGCGACGAACTCGAGGTACGCACGGATCTCCGCACCCGACGGGTAGCGCTGCGTCCACGCCCACTCGTCGCGCACCTCGGTGGAGAACGTGAACGCGTAGGAGTCGTACTCGGAGTCCGTGCGCACGCCCGGGTAACGGTTGGCCCACCACGTGCCGCCGATCCCGTCGGCGGCGTCGACCACGAGCGTCGACAGTCCGATCTCGCGCAGGTGGTGGAGCATCGCCAGCCCGGAGTACCCCGCTCCGACGACGATCGCGTCGTAGGTCTCGCAGCCGGCACCCGTGGTGTCGCCCATGGACAGCACTCCCCTCGTCTGGTCAGCAGACCCCGTAGGCAGCACGGCCCACGGCGTCGCGGTACACCGTGCCACGCCGACGGCGGCGGCACCAGGGTCCAGAGCGATCGACGTCGCCCCGTCGGTGCGCCCCCGGTCGCCGGCCGCACGTCGCCGGCCGCACGTCGCCGGTCGAGGGGTCGCGCCGGTCACACGGCGTCCGCCGCCTGCCCGGTCGTCGTCGGGGTCACCACCGGCGTGGGCTCGGGAGCGGGCTCAGGCGTGGGGTCGGGGTCCGGCGTGGGCTCTGGGTCCGGCGTCGGGTCGGGATCCGGCGTGGGCTCCGGGTCCGGCGTCGGGTCGGGCGTCGGATCCGGGTCCGGCGTCGGGTCGGGCGTCGGATCCGGGTCCGGCGTCGGGTCGGGCGTGGGGTCGGGCGTCGGATCCGGGTCCGGCGTCGGGTCGGGCGTGGGGTCCGGCGTGGGGTCCGGGTCCGGTGTGGGCGTCGGCGAGGGCGTGGGCGTGGGCGTCGGCGTGGGTGTGGTCGGTGCGGGCGACGACGGCGTGCCGGGCGTGCTCGGCAAGGGCACCTCGGGCGTCGGCGTGGGACCGGCGGCCCCGTTGTCGCGGCCGGGCCCGCGGCCCGGCGAGAACGGGACACCGCCCCCGGCCCCGAGGCCTGGCCCGGTCGTGCCCGCCCAGACCTCCTCGACGGTCACGGCGCGGTCGGGGATCGGGCCACCGCCGAAGAACTCGAAGTGCCACGGTTCGGGCTTGGACCCGTCCGGCCGGGCCCACGCCGGGTTGTCCCAGCCGAAGGCGGGGCCGTGCACGCGCAGCCAGGCGTACTCGGCCGAGGCGCCCCCGGAGATCGGCCGTCCGAGGTCGACGGCGAGCCCCCACCCGTGGTTCGACGTGCCGGGGACGGCCGCAAGGGTCGGCTTCGCCGCCCGGACCGCGAGCTGCGCCGCGAACGACCGGTAGGAGTCCGTGATCGGGATCGACCTGCCGAACTCCTTCTCGTAGGCCGCGTTCAGCGCGGTCAGCCGTTCTGCGGCGTCGCACCTCAGCAGGTGCCCGGCGGCGAAGTCGAGCGGGCACAGCACCGACACGGGAAGGTACCCGTTCGCGTAGCCGGCGGTCGATCCGCGGTACTGCTCGACGACGGCCCGCAACGCCTCGGCGAGGGTCCCGCCCGCGCGCGGGACGTCCGTGGCGAGCGGGCGGGCCGCCGCGATGACGACGCCGCTGGACAGGGCCCCGGTCGACGGGTCGAGGAGCGCCGACAGCCGCATCGCCGCCTCGACGACGTCGTCGAAGGTGACCTCGCCGCGCCCGTGCTGCTCGCCGTCGACCGCCTCGGCGGGCGCCGGGACCGCGTCCGGCACGGTCGCCGGACCCCGCTCCACGCCCCCGCCCGGCGACGCGGACGACGTCGGCGGTGCGGCTGGTGCGGAAGGCGCGGGCGGTGCAGGAGGCGTGGTCGGCGACGCGACGACGTGCGACACGTTCTCGGCCGTCATCCCCGCCGTCGGCCCGGGCTCCGCGCCCGGATCCTGGACCTGCGCCTGGAGCGGCGCCTCGAGAGGCACGTCCCGGCCGGGGTCGCGCGCGTCCTCCTGGGCGAGGTAGACGCTGAGCAGGCTGCCGAGCTCCGCCGCGGCCTGCCGCACCTCCGGCGTGAGGGCGCGGCCCTCCGACTGCGCGGCACGCTCGGCGCGCTCGAGCACGTCCAGCACCTGGGCCAGTGTCGTCGGGCGGTCCGGGTCGCTCGTCGCGCCGATCCGACCCACGGTCACGCTGAGGGGTGCGGGCTCGACCGCGCCGCCCATGACCGGCACCGCGGACAGCGGCGCGCCGCCGAGGCTGACTCCGACCAGGCCGAGCACGACCAGGCCCGAGGGGACGACGACGCCCAGGAAGCGCCGGTCGCAGGCGTACCGCCGGACCGGTTGCAGGACCGGCCGGAGGGCCGCACGGATACCGGCTGCGGTCGCCTCCGGGGGGTGGTTGCTGGTCACGATGTGCTCTCCTCGGTCGTCGTGGGTCGTGCGTGGGGGTGTCATGGGGCCGCCGTCGCGTCGGCATAGCGCTGCGCGACGGCGGCGACGTCGGCGACATAGGCGTCCGAACGGTTGTAGGACAGGACGGCCGACCTCCATCCCTCCGCGCGGGCCATGTCCCCGGAGGCGCACAGGTAGCGCCCCGCGGCGAGCGCCGCGTCGTCGATCTGGTTCGGGTCGGCCACCCCGTCGCCGTCGCCGTCGGCGCCCCAGCGTTCCCAGGTCGACGGGATGAACTGCATCGGGCCGACGGCGCGGTCCCAGGTCGCATCGTCGTCCCACCGGCCGCCGTCGGTGTCCGGGATCGCGGCCACGCCCGGCCTTCCGTCCAGCGGGATGCCGCGGATCGGCGGTTCGGGCGTGCCCGTGTCGGTCAGGGTCGCGCCACCGTAGGTGCCGTGCCACGACTCGACGGACCCGATCCCGGCCAGCGTGTTCCACGCGAGCCCGCAGCCCGGCTGCTCGGACCCGACCGTGAGGTCCGCCGACGCGTACGCCAGCACGGCCCGCGCCCCGATGCCCGTCCGGTCGCCGACCTCGCGCGCCCAGGTCGCGTCGACCCGGTCGGTGGGCGTGGCGGTTCCGGGCGGCGAAAGGGTGTCGAGCCGGTCGACGGCGTCGGCGACCTCCTGCCGGCTCGGCCCCGCGTCGGCAGACAGGTCTGTGGCCGCCTCGGGCGAGGCGACGACGACGGCGAGCCCCGGCGCAGGGACCTGGACCGCGACGTCGTCGAGCGGGCCCTGTCGCAGCGCGAGCGCCGCGAGCCCGACGAGCCCGGTCACGACGGCGCCCGCGACGGCCACGGTCGCGCGCGTCACGGCTCCTCCTCCTCGTCCGGGCCGGTCTCGGTCGGCGTCGGGTCCGGATCCGGGTCCGGGCCGTCGGGGTCCTGCGGGTCCGTGGTCGGTGTCGGTGCCGGGGTCGTCGTGGGCGTGGGGGCCGGGCGCGGGGCGGGCGTCGCGCCCGGCCCGGCGGTGGGTTCCGGGGCGGCCACGACGAGGTGCACCGGGTCGGTCAGGGCCGACGACGTCCCGGCGGTCGGGCGGGTGCCCGTCACGCGCGCGGACGCGTCCGCGGCGTCGGGTCGCACGACCCGGAAGCCGGCCTCCTCGAGCAAGCGTTGCGCGTCGTCGAGGCCGAGGCCCGCGACGTCGGGCACGGTGTTGGTCCCGCTGGCCACGACCACGTGCACGACCCCGCCGGGAGCGATGCTCGTCCCGGCGGCCGGTTCCTGGCCCAGCACCCGGTCGGCGGGCAGCGGCGACTCGGACGGCACCACCTCCCCCAGCGTCAGGCCCTGGGCCTGCAGCAGCGCGACGGCCTGCGACAGCGTGCCGCCCAGCTCGGGCACGACGACGTCGGCGGCGACGGTCGCCTGCTCCGTCGGCGCGGGCCCGGGCGTCGTCGCGCTCGGTGCGGGTGCGGGCGCGCTCGCGCTGACCTCGGGCGCCGGAGCGGTGCCGACGTCGAGCCCCCCGGTCGCCACCGCCCAGACGGCCAGGCCGGCCACCACCAGGGTCACGACGGCGGCCACGGCTCCCCCGGTCGGCGCCCGCGTTGCGCCCGCAGGGTCGACGCCGGCGCCGCCGTCGTGCGCCCACGGCCCGGGGAGCGGCCCGGGCGCGACGCCCCCCGCCGCCGCGAGGCCGACGAGCTGCCCGGACTCGCCCGGCACGGTCGTCCCCGCGTTCGTCCGGTCGGTCCCCACGATCGCGACCGAGCCCGCCGCAGCGCCTGCCGCAGCGCTGGCCGCACCGGCCGCCGCCGCGAGGATCGCGGTGCGCATCTCCGCGGCGTCGCGGAACCGGCGGGCGGGCGTCTTCGTCATCGCCCGGGTCACGACCCGGTCCAGAGGTTGTGCGTCGGGCCGGACGGCGGACGGCACGGGCGGTGGCGCGCTCACGTGCGCCTGGAGCACCTGCCCCGCGGTCTCGCGCGGGAACGGCACCTGCCCGGTCAGCAGGAAGTAGAGCAGGGCGCCCGCCTGGTACTGGTCTCCGGCGGCGCGTACGGGCCGCCCCTGGGCCTGCTCGGGCGACATGAACTGCGGGTTGCCCACGACCCCGGGCCCGGTGACCGCCGTGGCTCCGACCCCCGCGGGTGGCACACCGGACCCCGTCGCGCCGGGCATGACGACGGTGCGGCCCACCGGCCCGCCGACCCCGCCGACCGGGCTGCCCGCCGTGCCGGCGCCGTGCGCCGTGGCGGCGTGGCCGGACTGTCCGGCCAGCCCGAAGTCGACCAGGCGCACGTGCGCGGCCTCGACCGGGCCGTCGTCGTCCGCGGCGCGTGCCAGCAGCACGTTGCCGGGCGCGACGTCGCGGTGCACCAGGCCCTGCGCGTGCGCCGCGGCGAGGGCGGCCAGGACGCCGTCGAGCACGGCCGCGGCCTCGCCGACCGGCAGCGGGCCGCGGGCCGCGACGAGGTCGGCGAGGCTGCCGCCCGGCACGAGCTCCAGCGCGACCCAGGCCTGCACCACGCCGCCCGAGTCGTGCGTGCCGACGGCGCGCACGGCGGCGACGTTGGGGTGGTGCAGCCGGCGGACCGCGCCCGCCTGGGCCCAGAACGCGGACCGCGCGGCGTCGTCGGCGCTCAGGTGCGGGTGCAGCACCTTGACCGCGACGCGCTGCGGCTCGGCGCCCCCCGCGCCGTCCCCGACGTCGGCGCCGTCGACGTCGTCAGGCCCGAGGTCCTGCGCCTCGTACACCGACGCCGTGCCACCGACACCCAGCAGGTCGCCGAGCACGAACCGGCCCCCGAGGAGCGCGCGGTGCTCCTCGGGTGCGGTCGGGTCGTCGTCCTGCCGCGCGTCTGCGCGCTCGTCGTCGTCCGTCATCGCTGGTCCTGGTCCTCGGTCCTCGGTCCTCGTCCTGGTCCCGGCCTCAGCCGAAGCGGCCGTTGACGTAGTCGTAGGTGCGCTCGTCCTGCGGCTCGGAGAACATCGCCTCCGTGTCGCCGTACTCGACGATCGCGCCGGGCGTCCCCTGCGACGCGAGGAAGAACGCGCACTGCTGGGACACGCGCTGCGCCTGCTGCATGTTGTGCGTGACGATGACGATCGTCACCTCCTTCTGCAGCTCGGACATCGTCTCCTCGATGACGCGCGTCGAGGTCGGGTCGAGCGCCGAGCAGGGCTCGTCCATGAGCAGCACCTTGGGCGTGACGGCGAGCGACCGCGCGATGCACAGGCGCTGCTGCTGCCCGCCGGACAGGCCGCCGCCGGGCTGGCGCAGGCGGTCCTTGACCTCGTTCCACAGGCCGGACGAGCGCAGCGACCGCTCGACGATCTCGTCCTTGGTGTCGCGCGAGACCTTGCGGCCGGTGAGCTTGAGCCCGGCCACGACGTTGTCGTAGATGGACATGGCGGGGAACGGGTTGGGCTTCTGGAACACCATCCCGATGTCCTTGCGGGCATCCTGGAGCTTCTTGCTCCGGTCGTAGATGTCGTCGCCGTCGAGCAGCACCTGCCCGGCGAGCGCCGCCGACGGCACGAGCTCGTGCATGCGGTTGAGGATGCGCAGGAACGTGGACTTGCCGCAGCCGGACGGTCCGATGAGGGCGGTGACCTGCCCGGGCGGCATCGAGAGCGACACCTTCTCGAGCACCTTGTGGCTGCCGAACCAGGCGGAGATCTCCCGGGCGTGCAGGGCCGACAGGGTCCGCGTCGGCGCGTCCGCGGGCTCGCCCACGTCCAGACCGAGTGGCGGGATCGGACGCGCGGGCGACGCGTCGGTGATCGCGCCCGACGGGGGCGCGGGCTGGGCGACGGTGGGCTCGGCGACGGTGGGATCGGCCACGGCCGACGGCGCGTCGGGCGGCGCCGCGGCCGCCAGGACCGTGGTCCGGTCGGTCGGAATGGTCATCGGTCTCTCCTCGGTTCGGGGTCGTGGAACTCGGTCACAGCAGGTTGGGCAGGGCGTCCATGACGAGGTCCGCCGCGGTGACGCCGAGCGCCACCAGCAGGGGCACGCCGATCACCCAGGCGTGCCGGCGTCCCCAGGTGCGCCAGAGCCACACGACGGCGACGCCGGCGGCGGTGAACAGCACGAGCACGAAGAACGCGGTGAACCAGGCGTCGGACTGCGCGCCCATCTCGCGCTCGGAGTCGGGCAGCGCGGGGGTGTACAGCACCTTGACGGGCGTCTCCTGGACCGCCGACGTCAGCTGGGCGTCCACGTGCAGCACGCCCGAGGGGAACAGCGGCAACCCGTCGGCGGTCATGAGCTCGAGGCGCCCCTCGTCGGCGTCGAGATCGGCGGGCAGCGGGTCGCCGGCCCGGCGCTGGCCGAGCACGGTGTAGGTGTGCACGCCCTGGCCGGTGGTGACGACGATCTCGTCGCCGGGCACGAGCCGGTCCAGGTCGCCGAACGGGCCGCCGTAGGCGAGCTGGCGCCCGAGCAGGATCGACGGGCCGCTCTGCCCCGGCATGACGGAGTCGCGCCGGTGGCCGGGCCCGCCGCGCAGCACGCCGGAGTCGGTGCCCTCGCGCACCACCTCGGTGAGCCCGATCGCGGGAATCTGCAGCAGCGCTACGGGCGTGCCGTCGGCGACGAGCTCCTCCTCGAAGTCGAGCTGCCCCACCGGGGTCGTCGCCTTCGCGAGCCCGGTGCGCAGCTCGTCGTAGGCGAGGGTCTGGGTGCGGTGGTGCTGGAAGGACGAGAACAGGGTGGCGTGCGCGACGAACCCGAGCAGCAGCAGCGACACGGTGAGGATCGCGGTGCCGACCCACCAGCGGCTGTCGCGGGGCGCCGGCGGGCGCGGGGCCGGGGCGGGCAGCGCGGGACGGCGTCGGGCCCGCCGGGGCCCGCGGCCCGACGGCGGCGGCGCGTAGACGTCCGACGGCCGCGGGGGCGCCGGCTCGTCGGGCGCGCGGGTGCCGGTCGGGGTCTCGGTGTCCGGCCCGGAGTCGACGACGGTGCTCATGCCGGCACCCCCGCCCCGAGGCGCAGGGTCCGCAGGGCCCACCAGCCCCCGTACGCGAGGCCGACCGCCCCGACGCCGCCGCCCGTCCACCACGCCCACCGGGGCACGTTCAGCCCTGCGCCCGCGGCGCCGTCGGCCGGCGTCCCGACCAGGAGCTTCGCCTGCGCGACGACGGTGCCGCACCACCCGGCGAGCTGCAGCGTGTGCTGCCCCGGGGCGACGTCCTCGCCCACAGGTACCGCGGCGGTCACGGCGCCCTGGGCGTCGGCGGCCGCTGCGACGACGAGGACGGGGTCGGAGAAGAGCGCGACCTGCACCTTCTCGTCCGGCGCGAAGCCCGTGGCCGTGGCGGACACCGTGTCGCCCGGCAGGTACACGTCGGCGTCCACCGTGGCCTCGGCGGTCTCCTCGGCGGGTTCCGTCGGCGCCGCGGGCTCGGCCGGGTCGACGCACGCCGGCTCGGCGGCGCCGTCCGCGGCCGGCGCGGCGGGGTCGCCCGACGCCGGGGCCTGGCCCGTCGCACCGGGTGCGGTCGGGGCGGGGATCCGGGTCGTGCCGGGCACGCTCCCGGTGCCCGGCACGGTGCCGCCGCCCGCGGGTGGTGGGGTGGTGCTCGGGGGCGGCGTCACGGGCGGTGCCGGGGGCGGAATCGGGGGCGGTGTCGTCGGGGGCGGCGTGGGCGACGGCGTCGGGATGCTCACGCTGATCCCCGTGCCGTCGTCGTCGGCCGCCCAGGCGGGGCCGGCCAGGCCGCACCAGGCGGCGACGGTCAGCCCGCCGACGGCGAGCAGCGCCGGCAGGCGGCGGGCGGGTCGCTGGTTCATCGGGCTCTCTCGTTCTCGGTCGTGTGGGGTGCGGTTCGGGTGGCGGGCCTGTCGGTCCGGGGAGCCAGGTGTCTCGGCGAAGTTGTCAGGTAGGAGCCGGCGAAGTTGTCAAGTAGGACCCGCTGACCAGGACCAGCGGTGCGTGGTGACGTGGCCGGGCGCGAGCCGGACACGACGTCCCCGACCTGCGGCAAGACGACGTGGCCGTGGTTCCGCTCGCGCTGCTGGGTCCCTCGAAGGGTCGGCTGCGAGGTCATCGGGCTCTCTCGTTCTCGGTGGGGTGGCTCGAGGTGGGGTCGGGGTCGTGCCCGACGGCGCGCGGTGCGGCCGTCGCGGCGAGCACCTCGGCGCGGGCCTCGGCGCGCACGTGGTCGGCGTAGTCGGCGAGCTCGGCCGCGAGGTGCTCGCGGGCGCGACGCCGGGTCACGACGACCGCGGTCACCGCGCCGACCGCGACGACGAGGATCGCGAGCGCCACCCAGGGCACGGCCCACGTGGTGCTCGACGCGCGGGCCACCGCCGGTTGCGGCACAGCGACCGCGGCGTCGGTCCCGTCGGCGGCGACCTGCTCGGTGCCCTCCGCGGGCGCGGCCTGCCCGGACGGGGTGGCCGTGACCGTGACGTCGGCCCAGAGCAGCAGGAGCGGCGGGACGCCGGGCAGGGTGGCCTCGACGTGCGCGACGCCGCCGGGCACGAGGTCGGTGACGGGCTCGACGGGCACAGTGCCCAGGTCGATGCCGAACGGCCCGGTCAGCTGCACGCTCGGGGTGGCGTCGAGGCGCACGTTGCCGGTGTTCGTGAGGTCGAACCCGACGTGGGCGGTGCCGCCCCCGACGGGGTTCGCGCCGCCGTCGTACCGGGTGGCCACCCCGGTGACGCCGACCGCGGGCTCGAGCGCGCCGTCGACGCGCAGGTAGACGCGCGTGCCGACGCGGTCCTCGCGGCGCACGGCCGCGCCGTCGTCGCCGGTGGTCTCGGAGACGTACGACGCGACGATGCCCGCGGCGTGGTCGCCGGGCGTCGCGTCGACGGGCACGGTGACGGTGAACGGCAGGTCGGCCCGCTCCCCCGGGCCCAGGGTGACCTCGACGCCGAGCTCGGCGGCGCACGCGGCGGCAGCCTCCGCGTCGGCGGCGCCCGGGCACGACGCCGTCCCGGAGTCCACCGAGGTCCAAGCGCCCAGGTCCGCGGACGGCTCGTCGGCGCCGATCAGGGTGAACGCGCCGGTGTCGTAGTCGGTGGTCGCGTCGGCGGCGTACACGCGGAAGGTCGCGGCCCCGTCGGAGAGGTTCGACACGGCGACCCAGTCGCTGACGGTGGTGCCGGGCGCGACGGCGTAGTCGAACGCGGTGCGCCCGTCGGGGCCGCCCGGCGACGAAGGCTGCACGCTCCAGGTGACCTCGTCGCCGTCGACGGCGAGAGCGGGTGCGGCCACCCCGGCGAGCCCAACGGTCACTGCTGCGGCCAGCGCCCAGGTCGCGACGCTCCTCCGGACGATCATGTGTGCTCCTTCGAGAGAGGGTGCCGGGGCGCCGCGGCCCGCTCGTCGCGGACCGCGGCACCCGGAGAGTCAGCCGACGATCACGGCGTCAGCACCGCACGCGGACGACGTCGGACGTCGAGGCGTCGTGCTGGGCGTCACCCGAGTACTCCGCGCGGAAGGAGTACGACCGCCACGGCTTGAGGCCGGTCACGTCGACCGTCGCGACGCCGTCGGTCACCGTGGCCGTCCCGACCGTGCGGCCCGTGGCGACGTCCGTGAACGTCACCTCACCGGTCGCGGAGGCCGGGCCGACCTCGGCCGTGAGCGTGGCCGCCTTCCAGCCGCTCTCGGCGGTCAGGGACGTCGTGGTGGCCTCCTTCACGAGCTCCCAGGAGCCCGTGTTGGTCGCGTCGTCCCAGCTCAGGCGGACGTCCACCGAGAAGTACCTGGAGTCACCGACGCCGGCACCGGCGGGCGGGAAGGTCGTGCCCGGCGCGTCGCCCGGGTCGCACGTGATCACGTAGGTCGCCACCCCGCTGCGGCCGTCGAACCGGTCGGCGGGGAAGCCGTAGGCGGCCCAGCGCGAGGCCGAGCTGCCGGTCCGCTCGATCGGCTCGCCGTCGAGGCCCGAGCCGGCGATCGGGGAGGTGGCCACCTTGACCAGCGCGGGGAGCCCGGCGTCGGACTGGCTGACCGCTGCGGGCCAGGTGCCGTCCGGCCACACGAACAGCACGCGCGACGATCCGCGGTACCCCTCGGGGCAGCCGACCTCGGTCGTCAGGGACCGCGGGCCACCGGCGGCGGTGATCTCCCCCGCGGTCTTGTCGAGGGTGATGCCGCCGAGGCGGGTGTCGGGGTCGAGCACGGGGTTGGCCGCCTGGGCGGCGGGGGCGGCCAGGACGGCCCCCAGCGCGATCGTCAGGGCGGCGGCGAGGCGCGCCGCGCGACGGGTCGTGGTCTGAGACATGGTTCCTGCCTTCGTCAGAGGGTTCATGGGAACGGATCGGCCCGGGTCAGATGAGCGTCAGGGTGAGGGTGGCGGTGTAGTCGCCGGGGGCGCTGTCGGCCGGGGCCTTGAGCGTGAGGGCGGCGTCCACGGTGGTGGTGGTGCCCGTGACCCCGGACGTGGCCTGCGCGAGCGGCTTCGGGGAGGACAGGCCGCCGCCCTGCCCGGCCGCGACCTCCGCGCCGGCGGTGCCGGCCGCGGTGCCCTGGAGCTGCGGCTTCCAGCCGAGGGCGCTCGCGGGGATCTTGGCCGACGCCTGCTCGGCGTGGGCGAAGTCGCTGACCTCGCCGTTGAGCGTCCACGCCAGCCGCTCGGCGCGGTTGTCGGTGACGGTCACCTGCCCGAGCGAGCCCGTGGACGTGTAGGTCGAGCCGTCGAGCGTGGGCACCCCGAGCGCGACGTCGCCGCCCGACACCGTGAGGTGCAGGCCGTTGGCGTCCGCCGGGATGGTCACCGTGACGGTCTTGTCCTCCTCCTGGGGCTCCGTCGGCTCGGCCACCGTGGTGACGACCGCGTCGTTGGAGTCCGACCCGTCGTGCTGGCCGTCACCCGCGTAGGTCGCTCGGAACCGGTACTCGGTGTCGGGCTCCAGCTCGTCCACCGTGAGGGCGGCGCTGCCACCCTCGAGCGGTGCGGTGCCGATCGCCTCGGGGCTGCCGTCGGTGACGTCGTGGAAGGTCACGTCGCCGGTGGCGGCGGCCGGGCCGACGGCGGCGGTCAGCGTGACCGAGCCGTCGTTGCCCGCCGTCGGGGTCAGGGTGGTGGTGGTGTCGACCTTCTCGACCGGGCCGCTCCCGTCCACGACCTCCCAGGTGCCCTGGTTCGCTGCGTCGTCCCAGTCGATGCGGAGGTCGACGGAGAAGTACTTCGAGTCGCCCACGCCGGAAAGGTTCGACGGCAGGGTTGCCGGTGCCGGGGCCTCGCCCGGGTCGCACGTGACCAGGTAGGTCGCCACGCCGCTGTGACCGTCGAAGTTGTTGCCGCTGTAGCCGGCACCGTTCCACTTGGACGCGAACCTCTGGAAGCCGTCCGTCTCGGACAGGTTGGCACGGTCGATCGGCTGCCCGTCGAGCCCGCTCCCGGCGACAGCGGCGACGTAGGCCATGGCGACGAACTGCGAGCCACTGGTGACCCAGGTGCCGTCCGGCCAGATGAAGTGCACCTTGGACGAACCGCGGAATCCCTCGGGGCAGCCCGTCTCCGTGGTGAGCCGCTGGGGGCCGCCGGCCCAGGAGATGGCGCCGCCGGTGACGTCGAGCGTGAGGTCACCCAGGCGGTTGTCCGGGTCCAGGCCCGGAGCCAGCGCCTGGGCGGGAGCGGCGGTCAGTCCGCCGAGGGCGACCGCCAGCGTGGCGGCCAGCGCGAGGCCCGCACGGCGGACCGATGTCAAGCGCATCGTCGAGTTCCCTTCGTGGGTCGACCCGGACGGTCCGGGGCGGTAAGAAGCGCGTGCGTGGCGGTAGCCGGTCGCTCCGACTGCCGCCGTGGAACCGGGGTGCGCCGCCTGGCGGGCGGCACACCCCGGCGTGGGCCTCAGCTCACCCGAGGCTCACGTCCCTGGCGGGACTCAGTTGCGGCGGTAGGACTCGGTGTCCCCGGCCTCGTAGAAGCCCAGGCCGATCTGGACGCCGTTCACGCCGGTGCCCCGGTTGATGAGGGAGCCAAAGCCGAAGTCCTCGATCGTGTACGTCCCGTCGCTCGACGTCGCGTGGTACGCGGCGCCGCCGGAGCCGGCGAACAGGTACTCGATGTCGGAGCCCGGGACGATCGCCGCGTGCGGCACGACCGTGAACACCGGCCGGGCCAGCGGGAACGCCGTGTTGAGCACGCCGTCCGCGAGCGGCTGGACGCCGTTCACGGTGGCGAGCTCGGCGCCGTCGCGGCGGTCGGCGACCGTCACGTCGTAGAGCGACTGCAGCTGCGCCGAGTTGCCCTGGGCGATGTGCTGCGCGATCGAGTAGGGCGCGATCGCGTTGTCGACGTCCGCGAGCACGGCGCCGTCGTGCTCCTGCACCGAGCCGCCCGAGTACGTGTCCGACACCGCCGAACCGATGGTGGCGCCGTTCAGGACCGTGGACAGCCAGAACGAGCGCGTGCCCGAGCCGGCCTGCGGGATGAACGGCACGATGTCGGCACCGCTGCCCTGGACGCCCACGGTGTAGTCGGTGCCGTCGATGGTGACGCTCTCACCGTTGTTCGACGTGTAGATCTCGATGAGCTCCGCCTGGGTCAGGTCCCGCGGCACGGTGGTGTTGTCCCCGTCCACGGCGTAGGTGACCGCGTCCACCGCGAGCGGGACGTACGCGTACGTGCCGTTCTGGTCGATGGACGACGGTGCGCTCGACGACCGGGAGACCTGGATGTCCGCCGGGCTCAGCTGCACGCCGTTCCACAGACCGTTGGTCCAGGCCGCGCGCAGCGCGGTGAACCCGTTGCCCGACCCGTTCGGCCGGTCGAAGAACGGCCCGTCCGGGCGGGTCTGGATCGGGGAGTAGCCGGTGGCGTCCCACGAGCCGAAGATCAGCTTCCCCTCGCGCAGGATGACGGCCGCGAGGCCGTTGTTGAGGTCCTGGGTGGTGTCGGAACCGACCGCGTCGACCGTCCGGTTCAGGTCGGGCTGGCCGGTGGCCGGGTCGATCGGGTCGGCGGAGGCGGTGGCCGCCCCGCCGAGGAGGAGCGCTGCGGTCGCTGCGCCGGCGAGGAACCCGCGGGCTCCTCGCTGGAGGTGCTTGGACATGGCATGCCTTCCTACTAGAGTTCCCCCTCACAGGTCGCGAGCGACCTTGCGTCCCGTCAGGGACACGGCCCCTCACCCCGGTTCGCTGCTCGGGTGGGGGGCCTCCGCGTGCGGGCGGGGGTGATGACCCGCACGGGAAGCCTGTGTGGAGTTGGTCTCGCCGGTGGCGGGCGGGTCGCTCAGCCGGTGAGGTCGCGGCGCCGCAGGAGGAATGGCGCGCCGACCATCCCGGCCAGTGCCGCGAGCAAGGTGCCGCCCAGGGCGACCGACGCGGCCAGCGACGCTGTGTCGTCCGCGGCCGATGCCTCGTCCTGCGTCGTCGTGGGTCCACCGGGGCCGTCGGCTCCGGGGTCCGACGACGGATCACCGGCCGCCGGGTCGCCGTCCACGGGGACCGACACGTTCGTTCCGGTGTCCCTCCCGGCACGTCCCGCGCCGGCGGGGTCGCCGGAGCCGTCGTTCCCGTCCGCGCCGGGACCGTCGGCGTCCGGGCCGGACCCGGGTGGTGCGAGCAGCCGATCGGCCAGGGCGAGCGCTGCCGTCTGCTGCTCGGCGGTCAGCGGCACGTAGCCCTCGGGGAGGCCGCCCCGCTCGCCCGTGACGACGTTGCCGTCGGTCGCGGCGTACGTCAGCAGGTGGGCGTACTCGGTGCGGGCCGGTCCGTCCAGGCGGCCCACGCGCAGGTCGACCGCCGCGTGGATCGTCGTGGCGAGCGGGTAGGCGCCGGCGGGCAGCGCGGTCAGGTCGATGACGCCGACCCCGCGCTCGTCCACCGGCCCGGAGGCGATCGCCGTGCTCAGCGACTGCTCGTCGTAGCCCACGAACTCCCGCGCGTCCGCGACGTCGTCGGCGGTCGTGGTCCGGTCCAGCGGGAGCGCGAGGCTCGCGGTGCTCAGGCCGTACAGCTCCGTCGACGTCGCCGTCACCGGGCCCATCATGAGCTGTGGCCGGTCGGGGGTGGGAGGCGTCTTCCGGTTCCAGCGGCCGGGCGCCGTGAGCCCGACCGCGACGTAGTTGGGGTCCCACTCGTCGGGCATCTTGGAGTCCGCCCTCGCGACACGTACCGCGTTGTCCTCGAGGTCCTGCGCGTACGGCGTGTAGGCGGTGGAGTCGATCTGCTCGCCCTTGTACTTCTTGGTGGCGGTCGCCAGGTCCGGGTCGAGCGTCTGGTCGGCCTTGGGGAAGGTGTCGAGCGGCACGCGCGACAGGTCCACCCCGTACCCGCCCCCGGCGGCCCCGGGGTGCCCTGCCGGGAGGTAGTACGGGTTGACCGTGTTGCCCCACGGGTCCGGCTCGCCCCGGAGGAACGCGCGGGCGTCGGCGTCCGCCTGCACGTACTGCCACAGGAGCCGGATCGCGTCGTCGCCGCTCGGCCCGGACACGACCCACGTCATGCGGTCGTGGTTGCCGAAGTCGGTGGGGTTGCCGAGCGCGATCCACTCCTCGTCCTCGGTGACCCTGTGCTTCGCGAGCACGTCGAACGACTCGCCCACCCTCTCGCCGCCCGCGAACTGCACCCACGGGACGTGGTACTTGTAGGAGTGGGTGAGGAGTTTGGCAATCAGGCGTGGGGTGAGGCGCAGGTCGGTGTGCGCCGTCCCGTCCATCTCCTGGGCCACGAAGCCGATCGTCAGGGCCGTGTTCGCGAGCGGCGCGTAGCCGAGGTCGGCCTCGGCGAGCAGCTCCGGGTTCGCGGTGCCGATCGAGTCGGGAGTCAGCGGGGCCGCCACCGCGGCGAAGTCGGTCGTGCCGGTCAGGAGCTGGGTGCGGGTGAGGGTGCCGCTGTTGGTGTTGAGGGAGAACGTCGCGCCGCCGTCGCCGGCGCACAGCGCGGTCTGCCACGAGCTCATCGCGTCGGCGATCAGCTCGCTGCCGACGACGCTCCGCTCCGCCGACCCGGCGGGGCAGCGCTGGAACGGGTTCTCGAAGTTGAGCGGGACCACCATCCGGTTGTCCCAGAAGGTGCACTCCGCCGACACGGGCGACCCGTGCTGCCCCTTCAGCTCCCGGCCGAAGGTGTTGATCGGTCCCATGGTGCGATTGCCGCAGATCGTGCCGTCGGCGAGCGACCCCGAGTGCGTGCCCCGGGGGACGACCACGAGCCAGCACCGCTCCCCCGCTGCCTCCGGGTCGCCGCAGCCCAGGTACGGCTGGGCGGCAGCGGACTGCACCAGCATGTTGTGCCGGGCGGTGCCGTCGGCCGCGATCGGGACGAAGGGCTGCTCGTTCGAGATGGAGGCGTCGAAGAAGATCCCGAGACCGCGATTGCTGCGTGACGTGCTGCCGTCGCCGACAGGCACCTCGATGGTCTCGTTCTCCTGGCCCGTCACGGCCCGGAACTTGACCTGGTGGACCCATCCGCGGTCATAGGTGCTGCCGACCGGGTGCACGTCCTTACCGCCTCCGCCGACCTCCGAGGGCGAGTACCCACCGAACTGGCACGTCTTCTCGAAGTCCTCCCCCAGCGGATCACCCCAGCACTGCATGAGCTGGAGGTAGTTGTTCCGGTAGCCCGGGTCACCCGACGGCGCCGTCGGGGCCATCCCCGAGGCGGTGACCGTGACGACCTGGTCGATCAGTCCCTCGGTCTGCGACACCGTGACCTCGAGGTCCTTGAAGTCGTCCCAGTGCCCTGAGCCGTCGGCGTCGTCGACCATGTGGGCCCGGTCCGGCTGGTAGCGCTGGAGGTCCGCGGGGTTGCCGCCCGCCCACTGCACGGTGACCGCCGAGTCGGTCGGTCCGCCGCCGGCGGGGTCGTCGGCGGCACCTGCGGGGCCCGAGCCGAGCAGGGTCACGCCGACCAGCGCGGCCACCGTCGTGAGGGCGCCCCACCGCACCGCCCGGCGGCGGGTCCTGGCGCCGTTCGTCCTCGCGCGTTCGTTCACGATCACGTCTCCTGGTCCTCTGGTGAGCTGATCAGGTCGTCAGCGGCGCCGGCTCGGCGAGCCGCGCTTCGGGTCGGTGGGCAGGCCGCCGCGGTTGCCGCGGCCGCCGAGCAGGGGCGGCAGCGTCGCGGCGGCGAGCAGTCCCGCCCCCGCGGCGGCGGTCCCGAGCAGCGGGAGCAGCGTGGTCCCGGCGGACGGGATCTCCTGCGGAGTGGACGCCGCGAGCAGCGAGCCCGACGTCGCGCCGCCGAGTTCGTCGAGCGCGGCCGCCGCCGCGGCGTCGTCCGGGCCCGCCGCATCGCCCGCGCCTGACTGCGCCCCGTCGGCGTCCGGGTCGGTCCCCGTCGCGGCGGGGCCCCCGCCGTCGGCGCCGGTCGCCGCCGGCCCCGAGGCGCCCGCGTCCCCGCCTGTGTTCTTCGTGGGCGCCGTCGGGGTCTCCTTGGCGCCGCCCGTGCCCTCGGCGCACTGCACGGGCCCAACCTTGTCGCACTCGGGCGGGAACGGGGCCTCGTTCGCGAGCCGGTTGGTGCCGTCCGGGCTGAACGTGGGGTTGTTGCAGTCGGTGATGCCCTTGATCACCGGGTTCCCGCCGGGGATCTTCTGGATCTGCGTCTGGCCCGCCTGCACCAGGTTGATCGGCAGCGGCGAGTAGCCGAGCGTCTCCGCCTGCTGCTGCCCCTCGCACAGGAAGTACGCACCGAAGTCGGCCAGCGTCAGCCCCTTGTCCTCGGTGAAGCTCGCCTCCAGCTTGGTGGGCAGGATGATGTACGAGTAGCTGGACAGCGGGTAGGTGCGCGCGTCCGTCGATCCGTACACCTGCGACAGGTCCTGCGTGAGGTAGTCCGGCGAGGTCGTGTCCTCGTTGATGCGGGCGCTCAGCAGCGCGACCGCCACGTTCGCCGCCGTCGGCTCCGTGTAGTACCCGCTGTCGTTGAGCATCTTCACCACCGGGTACCCGGAGCTCAGTGCATACGAGTACTCCACGAACGTGATGGCGCCCACGGCCTGCGACTGCGCCACGTAACCCGCGACCCCGTTCGCCCCGGAGCGGGACTGGAACCCGCTGCCCGGCGCCGTCGGATAGTTGCTCGTGACGCCGCAGTGACCCTCGATCAGCGGCCGGTTCACGACGCCGCAGTACTCGTCCCAGAGCGCCGTATGCTCCTGGCGCATCCAGATGGTGAACTGCGCGCTCGTGCCCGATCCGTCGGAGCGCACCACCGGCACGATCGGCGTCGCCGGCAGGGCGAGCTGCGGGTTGTCCGCCGCGATCGCCGCGTCGTTCCACACCTTGATCTTGTTGGTGAAGATCTTCGCCAGCGTGTCCCCCGACAGGCGCAGGTTGGTGACCTTGCGCCCGCCGATCTCGAGGTTGTACATGAACGCCGTGCCGCCCGCGACGATCGGCATGTACGCGAACCCTCGCTGGGGCCGCAGGTCGCCCTCGTTGGAGTTCTTGATCCCGTACGGGATCTCGCTGACCCCGAAGTCCGCGGTGCCGTTCGCGAAGTCGTTGCGCCCCTGCGTCGAGCCCGACTCGGAGTAGGTGATCTTCCACTGGTAGTTGTTGAACACGTTGCGGAGCCACTGCTGCAGCGCGTTCGCCGACCATGTGGAGCCCGACCCCACGATCGGGGCGTGGACCGACCCGACCGCCTGGGCGGTCGAGACGGACCCCAGGACGCCGGTCAGGAGCATCGCGAGGCCGAGCAGGGCCGCGGTGAAGCGGGCATGGCCGAGGCGAGCGGTCACGGAGCGCGCGGGCGCGCGGCGGGCGCGCTGGGGGGCGGTCATCGGGAGGTCTCCTCGTCGTCGCGTGCGGTGGGGCCCGACGGCGGACCGTCGCCGGGCGGGGGCGGGGTGACGGTGCGGTCCCACTCGGCGGCCGCGGCGGCGAGCTCGCGGCTCGCGAAGCGGTCGGCGTCGCGGGCGCTGGCGGCGCGGGCGCGGCGCTGGCCCCGCGGTGACAGCACGCCCGCGCCCCTGCCCCCGATCAGGCGCGCGAGCAGGAACAGCACGAACACCATCGCCATGAGCACCGCCGCCGCCCCGAAGCCGCGGGCGATCTGCGTGGGCTCCGGCGACTTGACCAGCGTGAACGTCGCGAACGGCAGCGACACCATGGGCCCGGTGAGCGGGTTGAGGTTGAAGAACGTGGTGTAGCCCGCGGTCAGGAGGATGGGGCTCGTCTCGCCGATGCCGCGCGCGGTGCCGAGCACGATCGCCGTCATGAGCCCCGAGCGGCTCGTCGGGAGGACCACGTGCCACACCGTGCGCCAGTGGCTCGCGCCCGTCGCCAGCGACGCCTCCTTGAGGGTCTGCGGCACCAGGCGCAGCACCACGTCGGACGACCTGATGATGATCGGCAGGATCATGATCGTGATGGCCAGCGCCGCGGCCAGACCGGACTTCGGCAGGCCGAACATCAGCACGTACGTGGCGTAGATGAACAGGCCGCAGATGATCGACGGCAGCGCCGTCATCGCCTCCGTGACGGTGCGGACGATGTTGGTGAACGGGCTCGGGAACTCCGCGAGGCACACCGCGGTCAGCAGCCCCAGCGGGATCGAGATCGCCAGCGCGATCGTGATCATGATCAGCGTGCCGACCGCCGCGTGCGCCATGCCGCCCACCGTCAGCGGGTCCAGCGGGCCGGCGAGCGAGAGGTCCTGCGTCCAGAAGTTCCCGTGCAGGAACGCGTCCGAGCCCCGGGCCAGGGTGAAGACCACGACGACCGCGAGCGCCAGCAGCAGCACCACGGCCGCGGAGTGGATGACGACCGCGACGACCCGGTCGGCGATCGTCACGCGGTCGTCGTCGAAGCCGATGAGCACGACGAAGAACAGCAGGAACAGCAGGTAGGCGACCGCGACGAACCCGAGCGCCCCCTGCGCGGCCAGGACCTGCGAGAACAGCCACCCCGTGGCGGCGAGCGACGCGGCGGCGGCCCCGACGAGGCGCAGCACGTCCTCGCGGCGGATCGTGGCCAGGTTGCGGCGCGTCTCCGGGCGCGGCGTCGTGATGACGCCGTCGTGACCCGGGATGTGGGTGCGGGTGAAGCGGCCCGGGCGCGTGGCCCGGCGGGGGCCGCGGGCGGCGGCGCCGTCGTGCCCCGCGGCGGGGTCTGTGGTCGTGATCGTGGCTGTCATGGAGGAGCCCTTCAGCTCGCAGCGCCCGAGCGGGAACGCTGGATGACGAATCCGGCGACGAAGTTGACGAGCATGGTGATGAGGAACAGCACCAGGCCCGCGGCCATGAGGGCCGAGACCTCGAACGCGCTCGCCTCGCCGTAGCGCAGGGCGATCAGCGCCGAGATCGAGTTGGTGCCCGTGGACAGGACGTGCCAGTTGATGACGTAGATCGGGCTGATCACCATGTAGATGGCGATGGTCTCGCCGAGTGCCCGGCCCAGGCCGAGCATCGTGCCGCCGATCATGCCGCCGCGTCCGAACGGGTAGACGACCGAGCGGATCATGCCCCACTTGCTGGCCCCCAGGGCCAGTGCGCCCTCCCGCTCGCCGACGGGCGCCTGCTCGAAGACCTCGCGCATGATGCTCGCCGCGATGGGGGCGACCATCATCGCCACCACCAGGCCGGCGAGGAACGCCGACGCCGTGAACACGGACGGGGTCGCCAACGGGTTGTCCGGGTCGAAGGTCGGGTTGGCGAACAGCGGGATCCAGCCGAACCACGTGGAGATCCACTCGGCCACCGGCAGTATCCGTTCCTGGAGCCAGAAGAAGCCCCACAGCCCGTACACGACCGACGGGATCGCGGCCATGAGGTCGACGACGCCGACCAGCAGGCGCTTCAACCCCGCGGGCGCGTACTCGGAGATGTAGGTCGCGGTGCCCACCGCCAGCGGGATCGCCGTCCCGATCGCGATCAGGCCGATCGTCACCGTGCCGAACAGCACCGCGGCGATGCCGAACCGGCCGCTGTTCGGCTCCCAGTCCTGCTCCGTGATGAAGCTCCACCCGGCGACGTCGATCGCCTGGGCACCCCGGAGGAGCAGGAACAGGCCGACCAGGGTCATGATCGCCAGCACCATCACGCCGCCCGCGTGCGTCCCGAACCGGAAGAACCGGTCCGAGGCGCTGCGTCGGCTCACCAGCGAGCGGGTCGGGTCCACGAGCGCGTCCCGCGGGGCGGGGGACGTCTCCAGGCCCAGCTCGCGCAGCTCGGTGCGCGTGCGCTCGAGCTCGGCGATGGCCGTGTCCCGCTGCTCCAGGGTCCGGGCCTCACCGTTGGGGGGGGCGTCGCGCGTGCCTGCGCCGTCCGGGCGCTCGTCCGTCGTCATCTCGAGAGAGCCTCCAGGCCACTCCCCCGGCCGAGTGCCGAGGGCGTCGACTGCATCCTGTGGGGCCCCGCGCGAGAGGGCAAGGAACGGGGTGCCGCAGACCTCATGGACGCCAGGAGAGGGGCAGGTGAAGCCCAGGCGAACAGCAGGAACCACCGGCGCGCGAAGTGCGCTGACCTGGGCGAACACCCCGCGCTCGCACCCCGTATCGGGCACGCAGCGGTCGTCTCGTGGGCTCCGACCGCCGTCGAGAACCACCCGATAGGAGGGGGTCGAGAACCGACGTTCGGGGTGACGTGCACAGCAGACTCCGGGCGACGAGGGGTGGGGGGTGGTGAACGTCCGGCGTCGGGCCGATGAAATCGAGGAGCACTCCCCCGGAGGCGTCCGCCAGCGGTGGCATCATGAGCGCGACACCGGCCCGACCACAGGGAGCGAGACGGCGATGGGGGGCGAAGACGTGCCGTCCGCGGAGCTGCTCGGCGTCCGCCGCGTCGGCCGCGGGCTCGCGCTCGTGGCTCTCGTCGGCAACGCCGTCTGCTACCTCGGCACGCTGTGGCTGCTCCCCCGCACCGGCCTCTTCCACGACGCCCAGGTCGAGGACTGGCGAGCCGTCGCCGTCGTCGGCCTGATGAGCACGCAGGCCCTGTGGCTGCACTGGTTGCGGCGTCGGGCCCTGAGCACGTACGTCGCGTCCCTCACGCTGTGGCACGGGTCCCTGCTCGTGGGCGGTGGCGCGGCGCTGCTGCTGCAGCCGGGCGTGCTGCTCGTCGGGTTCGGGCTCGCCTCCGAACGCCGCGGCCCAGGGCGCGCCGTGACTCTCGCCTACGGGGTCCTCGCGACCGCCGTCGTCCTGGTCGGGGTCTCCGTCCTGTACCCGGTCGCGGGGGCCGCCCGCTGGGACGAGCCCGCGTCCCTGGCCGTGCGCGCGGTCCTGGCGCTCCTCGTCGTCGCCGTGCCCGCCGCCCTCGGTACCTGGTACGCGCACCTGCGCGACCGCGCCGAGCGCATCGCGGCCCTCGCCCACCAGATCGCGGCCGGCGAGACCTCTCGCACGGCCGACGCCGTCGCCGCCGAGCGACGCAACCTCGCCCAGGAGCTGCACGACACGTCGTCGGCCCACCTCGCGGCGATCATCACCCTCACGACGGCGGCGACCAGCAGCGCGGGCACCGCGCCCACCCCGCAGCTCCTCGCACAGATCCACGACGAGAGCCGGCGCCTCTACCAGGGCTTCGAGAGCGTCGTGACCCGGCTGCGCCAGGAGGAGCGCACGCTCGCCGACCGGCACCCCGCCGGGCACAGCGCCGGCCAGCACAGCGTCACGGAGCTGGTCGAGCTCGTGGCGCAGCACGGCGAGGCCACGGGCGTCGTCCCCGTGCTGCACCACGACCCGGACCTCGCCGAGATCGACCGGCGCCTCGGGCCGATGCGCAGCCACATCGCCTACCGGGTGGTGCAGGAGGCGCTGAGCAACGCACGCAAGCACGCCCCCCGCGCGGCCGTCACCGCCGTCGTCGAGGACGACGGCGCGAGCGTGCTGCTGCGCGTCGAGAACGACGCACCGCCCCTCGTCTCCCCGCTGGCGCGCGACGGCGGCCCGGCCGGCGTCGCCCTCGGCCTGGGGTACGGGATCGACGGGATGCGCGAGCGGCTCGCCTCCGCGGGCGGCAGCCTGCGCACCGGCCCGCGCCACAGCGGCGGGTGGGCCGTGCAGGCGCTGCTGCCCCACCCCTCCTACCGCGAGGACCCCTACCGCGAGGAATCCCCCCGCGAGGACACCTCCCTCGACGACGACCCCGCCGCCGACGTGCTCGCCCTCGGCGCCCCCCACGACGAAGGAGCCCCCCGATGACGACCATCACGACCCTCATCGTCGACGACTCGGGCGCCGTGCGCCGGTCGCTGCGCACCCTGCTCGAGACCACCGAGGACATCCGGGTGATCGGCGAGGCCGACAACGGCGTCGACGCCGTGCGACTGGCCCGGCGTCTGCGGCCCGACGTCGTGCTCATGGACCTGCGGATGCCCGAGGGCGACGGCCTGGACGCGATCGAGGCGCTCGCCGGGATCGGCGTCGAGCACCCGGTCCCGGTGCTCGTCTTCACCACGTTCCACCTCGACGAATACCTCTACGGCGCGTTCGAGCGCGGCGCCGTCGGGTTCCTGCTGAAGAAGAACCCCGGGGACATCCCCGCCGCGATCCGCTCGGCCGTCAACGCCGGCGCGCTGCAGTCGCCCGCCGTGCGCCGACGCCTCCAGGCGGAGTTCGCGCGCGGCAGCACCCGGGCGCGCGTCGGGGAGACGCACACGCCCGGGGCGGCCCCCCGGCCGCCAAGCGCACCCGGCGAGCCCAGCCTCGCGGAGACGCTGACCGAGCGCGAGCTCGAGGTCATCGCCGCGCTCGCGGACGGGCTGAGCAACAAGATGATCGCCGCGCGGCTCAACCTCGGCGAGAACACGGTCAAGTGGCACATCGGCAACATGCTCGACAAGACGGGCACGCGCGACCGCACCCAGCTCGTGATCTGGGCCTACGAGCGCGGGCTCAACCCGTCGCCCGGACCAGGCCGACAGGGACGTACGAGCCCCAGGAAGGCCTGACCGCGAGCATCGCCAGCGTGCGCCGGGCGTGACGGACCGCCGCCGCCCGCTGCGACGTGGCCCACACCCGCGGGGCCACGAGCACCACCTCCGGCCCGAGCGTGATCCACCACGTCACGTGCGCCCCGTCCCGGTCCCGCACGAAGACCGCGCGCAGCTCGGCGGCCCGGTCCACGACGCGCGCGGCGTCCCCATGAGCCTCGGTCGCGGTGGCGAAGCCGCGCGAGCGGACCGCGGCGACCTCGTCGTCCGCGCGGAGCAGCTCCCAGTGCCGGACGCCGGGCGTCCGGTCCACGGGCGGCCGCGCGTCCTCCGTCGGGTCGACGGGTCGCATCGCGAGCATGTGCTCGCGCCTCCGTACTCGGTCGTCGTACCCCGTGTCGCCCGCGGCGAACAGGACCAGACGCGGCCCCCTGGCTTCCAGCATTCGGCGCTCCCTCGTGGCGCGTGGGCCTCGAGCCGGGACCCGTCGTCCCGTCGTGCGGCACCACCGCCGTCATCCTAGGAACGGGTACGGCTCCGGCGGCGCCCTTCGCGCGAAGACCACCCGAACGGAGGGGGCGGCGGGCGCCCCGCTCAGTCCTCGCCGTAGAACACGCGCTCCATGACCGCCCGCGCCCGTCGCGCGGTGCGCAGGTAGTGCTCCTCGAGCTCCGCGCCGGTGTCGACGCCCGGCAGGTCGAGCACGCGCGCGAGGCCGTGGAGGGCCTGCCGGTCGTGCGGGAGCACGTCGGCGGTGCTCCCGCCCGTGCGCCCCGACCACAGCACGAGCGCGCTGCGCAGCCGGGACGCGAGGTGCCACGCCTCGCCCAGGACGGCCGCGTCGTCGGCCTCGACGAGACCGGCGACGACCGCGGCGTCGAGCGCGTCGACGGTCGACGTCGTCCGCAGCCCGTCGACCTGGTGCGCGTGCTGGAGCTGCAGGAGCTGGACCGTCCACTCGACGTCGGACACTCCCCCGCGCCCGAGCTTGAGGTGCCGCGACGCCTCGACGCCGCGCGGCAGGCGCTCCGACTCCACGCGCGCCTTGATGCGCCGCACCTCGCGCACCTCGGCGGCGTCGAGCCCCCCCGCCGGGTACCGCCGACGGTCCGCGACCGCGACGAACTCCTGCCCCAGACCGGCGACGTCCCCCGCGACCGGCCGGGCCCGCAGCAGCGCCTGCGCCTCCCACACGCTCGACCACCGCTCGTAGTACTCCGCGTACGACGCGAGCGACCGCACGAGGGGGCCGTTGCGGCCCTCGGGCCGCAGGTCGGCGTCGACGGGCAGCGCGGGCTCCGGCCCGACGGCGGACAGCAGCTGGCGCAGGCGCGTCGCCACGGCGAGCGCATAGGCCTGGGCGTCGCGCTCCTCGACACCGGGCGCGGGGTCGAGCACGAACAGGACGTCGGCGTCCGAGCCGTAGCCCATCTCGCGCCCGCCGAGACGGCCCATCGCGACGACGAGCACACGGGCCGGCGCGGACGCGGGGTCCTGGGCCGTGTACCCCAGCTCGCCGCGCGCGACGAACTCCGCGACCCGCAGCGCGCCGACGAGCACGACGTCCGCCGCGTCGGAGATGGCCCGGGCGGCGTGGACGGGGTCGACCACGCCGAGCAGCTCGGCCGCCCCCGTGCGCGCGAGCTCGCGCCGGCGCACGGCGCGCAGGCTCACCGTCGCGGGCTCGACCTGGTCGGCGCGCGTGAGGATCGCATCGGTCTCGGCCGCGAGCCGCTCGACGCCGCGCGGCGTGAGGTCGGCGTCGTCGGCGAGCCAGCGCACCGACTCGGGCGAGCGGGCGAGAGCGTCGGCCAGGTAGCGCGAGCTCGCGAGCAGGTGCGCGAGCCGGTGCGCCGCCGAGCCGGAGTCGCGCAGCAGCTTGAGGTACCAGTGCGTGGCGCCGAGCTGCTCGGAGAGCGTGCGGAACGCGAGGAGCCCGGCGTCGGGGTCGGCGCCCTCGGCGAACCACCCGAGCATGACGGGCAGCAGCTGGCGCTGGATCGCCGCGCGCCGGCTCACGCCCTCGGTGAGGGCGAGGACGTGGCGCATCGCGCCCGCCGGGTCGCGGTAGCCGATCGCGGCGAACCGGGCCTTCGCCGCCTCGGGCGCGAGGCTCACCTCGTCCGGCGAGAGCTGCGCCGTCGCGGGCAGCAGCGGGCGGTAGAAGAGCTCCTCGTGCAGCGTCCGCACCTCGCGGCGCGTCGCGCGCCAGCGCTCGGTGAGGCCCTCGGCGCCCTCGGCGCGCAGGCCGAGCGAGCGCGCGAGGCGGCGCAGCTCGTCGTCGGACGTCGGGACGAGGTGCGTCCGCTTGAGGCGGAAGAGCTGGATGCGGTGCTCGAGCGAGCGCAGGAACCGGTAGCACACGCCCAGCCGCGCCGCGTGGTCGCGCCCGACGTACCCGCCCGCGGCGAGCTCGCTCAGCGCGGTGAGCGTCGACCGGCTGCGGATCGAGTCGTCGCCGCGCCCGTGCACGAGCTGCAGGAGCTGGACCGTGAACTCGACGTCGCGCAGGCCGCCCTTGCCGAGCTTGAGCTGGCGGTCCGCCTCGGCCGCGGGCACGTGGTCCTCCACGCGCCGCCGCATCGCCTGCGAGTCCTCGACGAAGTTCTCCCGGCCCGCCGCGGACCACACGAACGGCGCGATCGCCTCCTGGTACGCGCGGCCCAGGTCCCTGTCCCCGGCGACGGTGCGCGCCTTGAGCAGGGCCTGGAACTCCCACGTCTTGGCCCAGCGCTCGTAGTAGGCGACGTGGCTCGCGAGCGTGCGCACGAGCGGGCCCTGCTTGCCCTCGGGACGCAACGCGGCGTCGACCTGCCACAGGGGCGGCTCGCCCGACGTGCCCCAGCACACCCTGGCCAGGCCCGTCGCGAGCCGGGCGCCGACGGACGTGGCGTGCGCCTCGTCGTAGCCGCCCGCCGGCTCGACGACGTAGATCACGTCGACGTCCGAGATGTAGTTGAGCTCGCGCGCGCCGCACTTGCCCATGCCGATCACGGCGAGCCGCACGCCGGCGCCGTGGTCGTCGAGCTCCGCGCGCGCGATCGCCAGCGCGCCCTCGAGCGCCGCGGCCGCCAGGTCCGCGAGCGCCGCGCCGACGGCGGGCATGCGCGTGAGCGGGTCGGCCACCGTGAGGTCGGTCGCGGCGATGCGCAGGAGCCGCTCGCGGTACGCGCGGCGCAGCGCGTCGACGCGCTCCGGGCCGGGCGCGTCCGCGACGGGCACCAGGGCGTCCGGGTCCGCGCCGACGGCGCGAAGCAGCTCCGCGCGCACGTCCGTCGCGTCGACGCCCGTGCCCGGCGCGGGGTCCGCGACGACCTCGAGCAGCGCGGGGCGGCGCACGACGTCGTCCCCGAGCGCGACCGAGGCGCCGAGCACAGCGAGCAGGCGGTCCCGCGCCTCTCCGGGCTCGAGGCAGCGGCGCGCGACCGCCGCGAGCGGACCCTGCTGCTCGACGTCGGGGCGCAGCGCCCCTGCCAGCCGCACGACCTGCAGCAGCGCGAGGTCCGGGTCGGCGGCCTCGCCGAACGCCGCGAGCACCTCGTCGCTCGGCCCGTCGCCGCCACCGGCGCCGACGCCGGTCGCGGCACCCGGCTGCTCGTCCGCCGGGTCGTCACCCCCGTGCGGCTGCGCACCGCCGTCGAGCAGGAGCGTGAGGTCCGCGTCCGCGAGCAGGCTCGCGGAGCGCGTGATGTCGGCGAACCCGACGCGCGCGAGGCGACCGGTGAGCGTCGGCCGGCGCGACCCGCCGGGCCGGCCTGACGTCGTCGTCGGGCTGCTCACAGGACCTGGAGGAACCGCTTCAGCTCGAACGGCGTGACCTGAGCGCGGTACGCGTCCCACTCCTGGCGCTTGTTGCGGAGCACGAAGTCGAACACGTGCTCGCCCAGCGTCTCGGCCACGAGCTCGGAGCTCTCCATGTTCTGGATCGCGGCGTCGAGCGACTGCGGCAACGGCTTGATGCCGAGCGCGCGGCGCTCGGCGTCGGTGAGCTCCCACACGTCGTCCTCGGTGGCCTCGGGCAGGTCGTAGCCCTCCTCGATGCCCTTGAGCCCGGCGGCGAGCATGACGGCGAACGCGAGGTACGGGTTCGTGGCCGAGTCGAGCGCGCGGTACTCCACGCGGCTCGAGTTGCCCTTGCCCGGCTTGTACATCGGCACACGCACGAGCGCGGAGCGGTTGTTGTGGCCCCAGCACACGTAGCTCGGGGCCTCGGCGCCGCCCCACAGGCGCTTGTACGAGTTGACGTACTGGTTCGTGATCGCCGTGATCTCGGCGGCGTGCACGAGCAGGCCGGCGATGAACTGGCGCGCCGTCTTGGACAGCTCGAACTGCGCGCCGGGCTCGTGGAACGCGTTGCGGTCGCCCTCGAAGAGCGACAGGTGCGTGTGCATGCCCGAGCCGGGGTGCTCGGCCATGGGCTTGGGCATGAACGAGGCGAACACGCCCTGCTCGAGCGCGACCTCCTTGACGACCGTGCGGAACGTCATGAGGTTGTCCGCGGTCGTCAGGGCGTCGGCGTAGCGCAGGTCGATCTCGTTCTGGCCCGGCCCGGCCTCGTGGTGCGAGAACTCCACCGAGATGCCCATCGACTCGAGCATCGTGATCGCGGCGCGGCGGAAGTCGTGCGTCGACCCCCGGGCGAGGTGGTCGAAGTACCCGCCCTGGTCGACCGGAACGAGCGGCGACTCGGCGTCGGCGGGCTGGTTGAACAGGTAGAACTCGACCTCGGGGTGCGTGTAGAACGTGAACCCCTTGTCGCTCGCCTTCGCGAGCGCGCGCTTGAGGACGTTGCGGCTGTCCGCGAGGGACGGCTCGCCGTCGGGCGTGAGGATGTCGCAGAACATGCGCGCGGTGCCGTGCCGCTCGCCGCGCCACGGGAGCACCTGGAACGTCGTCGGGTCCGGCTTGGCGATCATGTCGGCCTCGTACACGCGCGTGAGGCCCTCGATCGAGCTGCCGTCGAACCCGATGCCCTCCGCGAACGCCGACTCGAGCTCGGCCGGGGCGACCGCCACCGACTTGAGCATCCCGAGCACGTCGGTGAACCAGAGCCGGATGAAGCGGATGTCGCGCTCCTCGACCGTGCGGAGCACGAACTCCTGCTGCCTGTCCATGCGGTACATCCTGCCTGATCCGTGCGGCGAACGGGTGACACGCCCGTGTGGCGGACCTCGCACCCCGTCGGGCACCTGCGAACGAGGCGGGCGCCGCGCTCGTCTACGCTGGCGGCATGGCTGATCTGCGCGTCGCGCTGGCACAGGTCGACACGTGCGTGGGGGACCTCGACGGCAACGCCGCCCTGGTCCTCGAGCGCACCCGCGAGGCCGCGGCCGCCGGCGCCGCCCTCGTCGCGTTCCCCGAGATGACCCTCACCGGCTACCCGATCGAGGACCTCGCGCTGCGCGCGTCGTTCCGGCGCGCGGCCTGGGAGGCGGCCGCCGACATCGCGGCCCGGCTCGCGGCCGAAGGACTCGGCGAGATCACGGTCGTCCTCGGGACCGTCGGGACGGCCGGCGACCCGCGTGGTGCGGGTGCGGCGGAGCGCGAGGCGTCCGGCTCCCCCGCCGACCTGCCGACCAACCGCGCCGTCGTGCTGCGCGACGGCATCGTGCAGGCCGCCTACGACAAGCACCACCTGCCCAACTACGGCGTGTTCGACGAGTTCCGCATCTTCGCGCCGGGCACCACGACGACGGTCGTCGAGGTCGAGGGGCGCCGCGTCGGCGTCGCGATCTGCGAGGACATCTGGCAGGACGGCGGCCCGGTCGCCGAGATGGCGGCGCTCGACGAGGCGGGGAACGGGCTCGACCTGCTGCTCGTCCTCAACGGCTCCCCCTACGAGGAGGGCAAGGGCCACGTGCGCACCGACCTCGCCGCGCGCCGCGCGCGCGAGGTGACCGCGCCTGTCGCGTACGTCAACCTCGTCGGCGGCCAGGACGACCTCGTGTTCGATGGCGGCTCGTTCGTCACGGACGCAGGCGGCGCCGTCGTGGCGCGCTCGCCGCAGTTCGTGGAGGACCTGCTCGTGTGGGAGCTGCCCGACGACGGCAGCGCCCCGCGCGGCCCGAGCGTCCCCGAGCTGCACCCCGACGAGGAGGTGTACCGGGCATGCGTCACGGGCCTCGCGGGGTACGTGCGCAAGAACGGCTTCCGGTCCGTGGTCCTCGGCGTCTCGGGCGGCATCGACTCGGCGCTCACCGCGACGATCGCGGCCGACGCGATCGGCGGGGCGAACGTCGTCGGGGTGTCCCTCCCGTCGCAGTACTCGTCGGAGCACAGCAAGGACGACGCCGCCGACCTCGCCAAGCGGCTCGGCGCGGACTACCGCGTCCAGCCCATCGCCCCGATGGTCGAGGCGTTCCAGGGCGAGCTCGCGCTCGAGGGGGTCGCGGAGGAGAACCTGCAAGCCCGCGTGCGCGGCGTCGTCCTCATGGCGATCTCCAACCGGGAGGGCCACCTCGTCATCGCGCCGGGCAACAAGTCCGAGCTCGCCTCGGGGTACGCGACGATCTACGACGCGGGCAGCATCGGCGGGTTCGCGCCCCTCAAGGACGTCGACAAGTCCAGGGTGTGGCAGCTCGCGCGCTGGCGCAACAACCACGCCCTGGACCGCGGCGAGATCCCGCCGATCCCCGAGTCGTCGATCACCAAGCCGCCGTCGGCCGAGCTGCGCCCTGGTCAGACCGACCAGGACTCCCTGCCCCCGTACGACCTGCTGGACGAGGTGCTCGACGCGTACATCGAGCACGCCGAGGGTCGCGCCGAGCTGCTCGCGCGCGGGTTCGACCCCGAGGTCGTCGACAAGGTCGTCACGCTCGTCGACCGCGCCGAGTGGAAGCGTCGCCAGTACCCGCCGGGGCCCAAGGTGACCGCCCTCGCGTTCGGCCGCGACCGCCGTCTGCCCATCACCAACCGCTGGCGCGAGCCGCTCGACTGACGCCCGCGGCACCCCGCGCGCCGTCCGCCCGAACCCGTACCCAGGAAGGTCGTCCATGTCCGCTCACACCGCCCCCGAGCCCGCCGCGACCGGCGGCACGGGACCGCGCCGCGTCCGCGTGCACCACCTCGCCGAGGCCAAGGCGCGCGGGGAGAAGATCACGATGCTCACCGCGTACGACGCCGTGACCGCGCGGATCTTCGACGACGCGGGGATCGACGTGCTGCTCGTCGGCGACTCGATCGGCAACACGATGCACGGCCACACCTCGACGCTGCCCGTCACGGTCGACGACCTGATCCCGCCCGCGCGGGCCGTCGCGCGCGCCGCGCGCCGCGCGTTCACCGTCGTCGACCTGCCCTTCGGGTCGTACGAGGCCGGGCCCGAGCAGGCGCTCGCGACGGGCGTGCGGTTCCTCAAGGAGGCGGGTGTGAGCGCCGTCAAGCTCGAGGGCGGGCGCCGGATCGCGCCGCAGATCCGGGCCCTCACCGACGCGGGGATCCCCGTCGTCGGGCACCTCGGCTTCACCCCGCAGTCCGAGAACCTGCTCGGCGGGCCCCGCGTCCAGGGCCGGGGCGACGACGCGGCGGAGCGGCTAAGCGAGGACGCCCTCGCCGTGGCCGAGGCCGGCGCGGTGGCGGTCGTGCTCGAGATGGTGCCGGTCGAGGTCGCCGCACGCATCACCGAGATCCTGCGCATCCCCACGATCGGCATCGGGGCGGGCGCCGCGTGCGACGGCCAGGTGCTCGTGTGGACCGACATGGCCGGCATGACCGACTGGTCGCCGCGGTTCGCCAAGCGCTACGCCGAGATCGGCGCGGCGCTGGGGCAGGCCGCGGCGGACTTCGCGGCCGACGTGCGCGGCGGGACCTTCCCCGACGAGGCGCACAGCTTCGCGCGCTGAGCGCAGCGGAGCGCGTCGCTGACGACGGTCGGTCCGGCTATCCCGACCCGCCCGCGCCCACCCATGCCGTGAGACCGGCCGCGATCGCGTCCGCGTAGCGTTGGCGACCCTCCTGCGACTCCATGACGGCCGCCTCGTCGGGGTGGCGCATCTCGCCGAGCTCCAGCATGACCGCGGGGCGCTCGGCGTGGTTGAGCGTCGCGAGGTCGTCGCGGCGCTGGATCGGGCCGTCCTCGGCCGCGACCGACGACGACGGCGCGAACCCGGCCGCGCCCAGCGCCGCGACGAGCTCGCGCGCGAGCGCGACGCTCGGCGCTCCCTGCGCGTCGTGCACCGGCGGGTCGGACACGATCGCGAAGAACCCGTGCGCGCTCCGGTCTTCCGTGCCGTTGGCGTGGATCGACACGAGCACGTCCGCGTCGTTCTCCTGCGGGGAGCGCCCGCGCACGTCGACGCACGGGCCCACGCCGGCGTCGTCGGGCCGGGTGAGGACCACGACCGCGCCGAGCTCCGTGAGCCGCGCCGCGAGGCGCCCGCCCACGTCCCATGTGAACGCGTGCTCGGGGTACCCGGCGTCGGTCGTCGCGCCGACCGTGTTGCACGCCTTGGATCCGCCGCGGCCGTCGTCGACGGGCGCGTTGACCGTCAGCGGGTGCGCGCCGTTCGCGCCGTTGTGCCCCGGGTCGACGACGACGGTCAGCCCGGCGAGCGCGGGCGGCGGCCCGGTCTCGGTGACCGTCGGGTCCGGAGAGGCGGTCGTCGCCTCCGGTGCGGGCGCGGAGGTGCCGGAGGCGCCCGACGGCGCGACCGTCGTCGGGCCTCCCCCGGAGCCGGCGCGTACCTGCAGCGTGAGGAGGAGCGTCAGCGCGCCGACGGCGAGCCCCGCGAGCAGGATCCCCAGACGTCCGGACCAGACGCGTCCCGGACCGGGCGCCGGGGCGTGGCTCACTCGCCGCGCTCGCGGCGGTCTTCCTCGTCCCAGGCGTCCGAACGTTGCCGCGCCGTCTCGAGGGCCTTCTCGGCCGCCTCGCGCGTGGGGTACGGACCCATGCGGTGCGTCCAGGAAGCGCTCGGTCCGCGGTGCACCTCACCCGTGCGGGTGTCGTAGTAGTACTCGTCCTCGGTGGCTGGCTCGCCGTCGTCGGCGAAGCGTGATCCGGTGCTCATGACCCGATCCTCTCGCATCTCGTCTGGTACGCCCCGCCCGCCGGTCCGACGTCGTGCCCGAGGCGTTCGTAGACTGGCGGCTATGCCTCCCGTCTCGCGCCCGCTCGTGCCGGGCACCGTCGGCCCGCAGCGTCCCGTCCCGGCCTCGATCGAGCGGCCCGAGTACGTCGGGCGGCCCGGTCCGCGGCCGTTCACGGGCAGCGAGGTCAACGACCCGGAGACGATCGAACGCATCCGCGTCGCGTCGCGGGTCGCCGCGCAGGCGCTCGTCGAGGTCGGGCGCCACGTCGCGCCGGGCGTCACGACGGACGAGCTCGACCGCGTGGGGCACGAGTTCCTCCTCGACCACGGCGCGTACCCGTCCACGCTGGGCTACCGCGGCTTCCCGAAGTCGCTGTGCACGTCCGTCAACGAGGTCGTCTGCCACGGCATCCCGGACTCCACGGAGCTCGTCGACGGCGACATCGTCAACGTCGACATCACGGCGTACGTCGGCGGGGTGCACGGCGACACGAACGCGACGTTCCCGGTGGGCAGGGTCGCGGAGGACTCCGCGCTCCTGCTCGAGCGCACGCGCGAGGCGCTCGCGCGCGGCATCAAGGCCGTCGCGCCCGGCCGCCAGATCAACGTGGTCGGGCGCGTCATCGAGCGCTACGCCGCGCGCTTCGGGTACGGCGTCGTGCGCGAGTACACCGGCCACGGCGTGGGGCGCGCGTTCCACTCGGGGCTCGTCGTGCCGCACTACGACGCCGCACCCGACCACGCGACGACCATCGAGCCGGGCATGGTCTTCACCATCGAGCCGATGCTCACGCTCGGCACGTCCGAGTGGCGGATGTGGGACGACGGGTGGACGGTAGTCACCGCGGACGCCTCGCGGACCGCGCAGTTCGAGCACACGCTGCTGGTGACCGACGACGGAGCGGAGATCCTCACACTGCCATGAACGCCCACCACGGACACCACCCGTCACACCCGTCATCCACCGCGACGCGCCTCGCCTTCGGCATCGACATCGGCGGCAGCGGCATCAAGGGCGCCCCGGTCGACCTCGCCACGGGCGAGTTCGCGCAGGACCGGCATCGCATCCCGACGCCGCAGCCCTCGACGCCGCAGGCCGTGGCCGAGGTGATCGCCCGGCTCGTGGGCGAGTACGACCTGCCGCAGGACGTGCCGATCGGCGTCGCCTTCCCGGCGCCGCTGCAGCACGGGGTCGTGCGGTTCATCGCGAACCTCGACCAGTCGTGGACAGGGGTCGACCTGCCCGCGCTCGTCGCGCGCGAGACCGGGCGCCACGTCGTCGCCGTCAACGACGCCGACGCCGCCGGCGTCGGTGAGGTCCGCTACGGCGCGGCCCGCGACGCCGACGGGGTCGTGCTCGTGGCCACGCTCGGGACCGGGATCGGGAGCGCGATCGTCGTCGAGGGGCACCTGCTCCCGAACACGGAGCTCGGACACCTCGAGATCGACGGGTACGACGCCGAGACGCGGGCGTCCGACGCGGCACGCGACCGCGAGGACCTGGACTGGGCGCAGTGGGCCGAGCGGCTCCAGCGCTACTTCGGGGTCGTCGAGGACCTGCTCTCGCCGGACCTCATCGTCGTCGGCGGGGGCGTGAGCAAGAAGCACGAGCACTTCCTGCCGCTGCTGCACCTGCGTGCGCCGATCGTCCCGGCGCAGCTGCGCAACGCAGCCGGGATCGTGGGGGCGGCGGCCCTCGCTGCGGACGCCGTCCGACCGCTCCCTCCCGGGGGCGTCAGCTCGTCGTGACCTCGTGGCGCTCCGTGCGCTCGGGGCCGAAGATCTCGATGACGCCGAGCATCTCGAGCACGTCGGTCACGACGCTCGGCGGGTTGCGCAGCGTCACGGACAGGCCCTCCTCGGACCCGATCGTGTAGAACTGCACGAGGAACGCGATGCCCGTCGAGTCCATGAACGTCACCTTGGACGTGTCGATCACCACCGGCACGTCGCGTTCGAGGGCGTTCGCCAGGGCGGCGCTCGCCTCGCTGCGCAGGGCCACGTCGATCTCGCCCCACATGTCCACGACGCTCGCGTCGCGCTCCTCCAGCAACCTGATGCCGCCCGTCCCGGGCTCCGCGTCGTTGCGCTCCAGCTCCTGAACCAACACTGCCCCGCCCTTCGTCCTGCCCTGCCTCGCCCACCCCGACGAGCCCTGCGCCACCTGCCTGACGCCGCCGGCCGGACGAGTCCGCTCCTGCACTGCGTCGGGCACGAGCGTCGACCTCCGCACGGTCGGTCGCCGCCAGCGTACCTCACTGATGCCGCACTCTGGTAGCACTCTGGCGAAGCCTTTACCCAGGGGTCCCCCAGAGCGGCGCCGCGGGCAGATCGTTGAGGATTCATTCAACAGTTGGACGATCGTCCAGACGGCGACGGCCGCCACCGGGGAGCCGTGAACAGCTCCCCGTGGCGGCCGTCGGCGTGCCGTCGCGGTGGTCAGCCCGTGTTCTGCAGGCCGGCCGCCACGCCGTTGACGGTCAGGAGCAGCAGGTGCTGCAGCTCGTCCTTCGCCGGACCCTCGGCCCCGGACCGCAGCCCTCGCAGCGCGCGCACCTGCAGCAGAGACAGCGCGTCGACGTACGGGCTGCGCAGCTGGACCGCACGCCCGAGCACGCGGCGACCGGCGAGAGGCCAGGCGTGCTCCGTGACGGCGAGGACCTGCTCGCGCGTGAGCCGCAGCTCGTCGAGGATCGCCTGCGCGAGGTCGTCGCGGTCGCCCAGCGCGAGATAGCGCTCCGCGATCCGCTCGTCCGTCTTCGCGAGCGACATCTCGACGTTGTCGAGGAGCGTCGCGAAGAGCGGCCACTCGCGGTGCGCCTCGCGCAGGAGGTCGAGGTCCCCGAACTCCTTCAGGGCCGTCCCGAGGCCGTACCAGCCCGCGAGGTTGATGCGGGCCTGCGACCACGAGAAGACCCACGGGATCGCGCGCAGGTCGTCGAGCGAGGAGACGGAGAGACCGCGCCGCGCGGGACGGGAGCCGATCGGCAGCAGACCGACCTCCTCGAGCGGCGTCACCTGGGCGAACCACTGCGGGAAGCCGTCGGCGCGCACGAGCTCGTGGAACCGGCGCCGCGACGACGCGTCGAGCGCGACCGCGAGGTCGCGGTACCGGTCGGTCGCCTCGGCGTTGCGCTTCTCGGTCGACGGCGCCGAGGCCAGCAGCGTCGCCGCGGCGACCTGCTCGATGTGCCGCGACGCGATCGTCGGGTCGCCGTAGCGCGCGAGGATGACCTCGCCCTGCTCGGTGAGCTTGAACCGACCGTCCACCGAGCCCGGCGGCTGCGCGAGCACCGCGCGGTTCGCCGGGCCGCCGCCGCGGCCGAGCGCGCCGCCGCGGCCGTGGAAGAGCGTGAGCGTGATGTCGTGCCGCTCGGCCCACTCCGCGATCCGGCGCTGCGCGTCGTGGAGGGCGAGCGTCGCGGAGACCGGACCGACGTCCTTCGAGGAGTCCGAGTAGCCGAGCATGACCTCGACCCGGCGGCCGTTCTCCGCGAGCCGGCGCTGCACCTGCGGCAGCGTGAGCATCGACTCGAGGATGTCGACGCTCGCCTGGAGGTCCGCGAACGTCTCGAACAGCGGGATCGCGTCGATCACGGGCGCCTCGTCGGCGCCCTCGAACGCGAGCTCCGCGAGCTGGTACACCGCCGCGAGGTGCTCCGGCTTCTGCGTGAACGACACGATGTACCGGCGCGCGGCGCGCACGCCGTAGCGCTCCTGGACCGCGCCGAGCGCGCGGTAGGTGTCGAGCACCTCGCGCGTGCGGTCGGACAGGTCACCCTGCAGACCCTTCTCGGCGATCTCGACGAGCGCCGCCTCGTGGACCTGCGAGTGCTGGCGCACCTCGAGCTCGGCGAGGTGGAAGCCGAACGTCTCGACCTGCCACACGAGCTGCTGCAGGTCACCGTACGCGGCGCGCGGCGCGCCGGCGGCGACCAGCGACTCCTGCACGACGCGCAGGTCGGACTCGAGCAGCTCGGCGTTCGCGTACGCGAGGTCGGCGTTGCGAGCGCGGGTGGCCGCGATCCGCTCCGCCACGACGAGCAGCACCGCGCGGTGCGGCTCGCGCGGCGACGCCTCGGACGCCGCGACCGTGACCTGCTCGGAGAGCCGGCGCTGGCGCTCCCAGAGCGCGCGCAGGCCGTCGGACGGCGGTGTGCCGTCCTGGTCGAGCGTGAGCTTGCGCCCCACGAGCCGCGTCCGCTGCTCGAGCGCCGCGAGCGCGTGGTCGGCCGCGATCGCCGCCGCCTGACGCGTCACGTCGGACGTGACGTTGGGGTTGCCGTCCCGGTCGCCGCCGATCCACGTACCGAGGCTCACGAACGGGCGCACGAGCGGTTCCTCGCGGCCCGCCGCGTCGCCGAGCAGCCAGTCGTCGAGGCGGCGGTAGACGGTCGGGAAGGTGTCGAACATCGTCGCGTCGAAGACGCCCAGCGCGGTCTTGACCTCGTCGAGGACGGACGGCTTGTGCTCGCGGATGGGGGCGGTGCGCCACATCGTGTCGATCTCCGCGAGCAGGCGGCGGTCGTTCTCGGCGAGCGACGTGCCGCCGAGGTGCTGCGCGTCGCGCTCGTCGAGGAGCGTCGCGATGCGTCGCACCGCGCCCGAGACCGCACGACGGCGGGCCTCGGTCGGGTGCGCGGTGAGGACCGGGCGGAACTCGAGCCCGCGCAGGCGGCGCAGCGCCTCCTCGCGCCCGACCTCGCCGACGAGCTGCTCGAACGCCTCGGGGAGGGAGTCGTCGGGCGTCGTCGCGCGCGTCGCGAACTCGGCCTCGCGCTCGCGCAGCACGCGGACGCGGTGGTACTCCTCCGCGAGGTTCGCGAGGTGGAAGTAGCACGTGAACGCGCGCGCGACCTGCTCGGCGCGCTCCATCGTCAGGCTCTCGACGAGAGTCTCCGCCTCGGCGAGCACCGTGCCCGACGGGTCGGAGTACGCGCGGATCGCGAGCTCGCGCAGGCGCTCGACGTCGTCGAGCAGCTCCTGGCCACCCGTCTCGCGCAGCACGGTGCCGAGCAGGCCACCGAGCAGGCGGACGTCGTCGCGCAGGGGCGCGGGGACGTCGTGACGCGCCAGACCGCGCCCGGCGCCGGGTTCAGGGGCGACGTCGGTCCCGCCGGGGGCCGCTGGGGCGCCCGGCGGTGAGGACAGTTCCGTGGTGGGGAGGTCGTTCACGGGCACGAGAGTATTCCTTGACCGTCGGCGGACGAGAACGCGTCCGTAGGGTGATCGTCAGCGGTGGGCGCCGACGCGTACGGCGTCGAAGGGCGCGTTCGACGCGACGCGGTCCTCGATCGACCGCGTGACGACGTCCTTGGCCACGCGCACGGCGTCGAGCACCGACGCCCCCTTGGCGAGCTCGGCCGTGATCGCGGCGGCGAACGTGCAGCCGGCACCGCTCACGCGCTCCTCGCCGATCTTGGGGGTGCGCAGCACGTGCACCTCGTCCCCGTCGACGAGCACGTCGACCGCGTCGGGGCCGGGCAGCTCGACACCGCCCTTGGCGATGACGGCGTGCGGGCCGAGCGCCTGGACCTTCCGCGCGGCCGCGATCAGCTCGTCGACGGTCTCGATCGACTCGACGCCCGCGAGCGTGCGCGTCTCGAAGAGGTTGGGCGTCACGACCGTCGCGAGCGGCAGCACCTGCTCGCGCAGCGCGGTGTCGGTGTCGAGCGCGGCGCCGGGCTCCTGGCCCTTGCAGATGAGGACCGGGTCGAGCACCACGTGCTCCCAGGTCCGCGAGCGCAGCGAGTCCGCGACGACGTCGATCGTCGCGGGCGTGCCGAGCATGCCGATCTTCACGACCGACGGCTCGTGCGTGACCGTGGCGGCCTCGAACTGGTCCGCGATGACCTGCGGGTCGACCGGGACGAACCGGTGCCCCCAGTCGTTCTTCGGGTCGAACGAGACGATGCACGTGAGCGTCCCGACGCCGTACGCGCCGAGCTCCTGGAACGTCTTGAGGTCGGCCTGGATGCCGGCACCGCCGGTCGCCTCGGACCCGGCGATGACGTAAGCGAGCGGAGGCTTGTGGGAGCCGTTGTGCGGCATGGTTCTCCTCGGTAGGAGCTGGACAGAGATCGTTACCGGATGTCTGGCACCGACGAGCAGAGCGCCCGGTGCGCCGGGTGAGGTTCCGTCGCCGATCTCGGGTCTCCGCGCCTGCCATCGTACGTGTCGCGATCGCAGCGAACCTGCCTGCCGTGAACCCCAGCCGGCCTTGACGATTCCGTATCGGCCGCCCCCAGTTTTCGTGTACGTTATTTCAATGGGCGATGACGACACGCGAAGGACGATTCACGGACAGCCGGTCACCGACGAGCAGATCCAGGCATGGGCCGATGAGGCCGAGGCCGGGTACGACCTGCGCGCGCTGCGCAAGCGCCGGCGCGGCCGCCCGGCCGTCGGCGACGGCCCCGGCAAGCCCGTCACGGTCCGCTTCGACGAGCAGACTCTGGCCGCCCTCAGGGAGCGCGCGAAGCAAGAGGGCCTGGCGAACGAGTCGGAGGCGATCCGCGCCGCGGTCCGCGCCTGGGCCCACGTGACGTGAAGATCCACGAGTCCGCTCGCAAGCACTACACGCGAGAGCGCCTCACGGCGTCGACCGTGCCGGGCGCGTTCTCGAGCTTGTCCTCCTCGCCTTCGACTCCGGAGACGAGATGGTGATCCACGCAATGAAGGCCCGGTCAGACCGTGTGATGCGGACGAGCCGGTCTGTACGCCGGGTTCTGTCCCCGCGCGCGGTCGCCCTCGCGCGGGTGACGGTCATCCATCTAGGACGTACGTTGCCGTACGCCTCCAGCGGTCTACCCGACTGTGCTTCTCACCAGAGAATCGGGCGGGCCGCCCTCTAACACAGTCTGTCTGACCTTGCTCCAGGTGGGGTTTACCGAGCCGGGCCGGTCACCCGGCCCGCTGGTGGTCTCTTACACCACCGTTTCACCCTTACCGCGCCGGGCGGAGCCGGAGCCCTGCCTGACGCGGCGGTCTGTTCTCTGTGGCACTGTCCCGCGGGTCACCCCGGGTGGGCGTTACCCACCACCTTGCCCTTCGGAGCCCGGACGTTCCTCGGCGAGGAGCACAAGGCCCCTCGACGCGACCGTCCGACCGACTCGTCCGCACCGGCAAGATTACCGCTCCCGGGCGGCTCGTCGAACCAGCGACCGGCCCACCGGAGGGTGATGCCCCGTAGGATGGCCCACCCCCCGAAGCCGGCTCCCGGAGGTTCTGTCGTGCCCGCCCCCGCCGTACCGTCCGCCCCCGACGCATCGACCGCACCACCTGCCGGGGGCACCTCGGGCGAGCTCGCACGGGAGCAGGAGTTCTTGGCCCACGCCCGCACGCAGCTCGCCCGCATGCGCGAGCAGGCAGGGTCGCTCGAGGCCCTCGCGGGTGACCGCGTCAGCGCCGAGCATCTCGAGGCGGCGCTCGCCCGCCGGCTGGCCCAGCTCGCCGACGACCCCGAGGTCCCGCTCTTCTTCGGACGCATCGACCTCGACGGCACGGACGACGAGCCCGCCGAGGTCTTCCACATCGGGCGCCGCCACGTCTCCGACCCCGAGGGTGACCCGCTCGTCGTCGACTGGCGCGCCCCGGTGAGCACGCCGTTCTACCGCGCCACCCGCACCGAGCCGATGGGTGTCGCCACCCGCCGTCGCTACGGCTTCCAGCGAGGTGCCCTCACCGGCTTCGAGGACGAGGCGCTCACCGCACCGGGACCCGGTGCGGAGTCCTCCGCGATCCTCGAGGCCGAGATCGAGCGGCCCCGTACCGGGCCGATGCGCGACATCGTCGCCACCATCCAGCCCGAGCAGGACGTCATCGTGCGCAGCGGGCTCGACCGGACCGTCGTCGTGCAGGGCGCGCCCGGCACCGGCAAGACCGCCGTCGGGCTGCACCGCGCCGCGTACCTGCTGTACTCCCACCGCGAGCGGGTGAGCCGCGCCGGGATGACCGTCGTGGGGCCCAACGCGAGCTTCCTGCGGTACATCCGCGACGTGCTGCCCGCCCTCGGCGAGGTCGACGCGACCCAGACCACCGTCGAGGAGATCGTCACGGCGCACGGCCGCCTGCGCGGGACGGAGCCCGCGGACGTCGCCCGGCTCAAGGGCGACGGACGCATGGCCGAGGTGCTCCGACGCGCCGTGTGGTCGCACCTCTCCGAGCCGTCCGAGGCCCTGGTGCTGCCGCGCGGCGCGCGCCGCTGGCGCGTCGCCGCGCACGAGGCACGCGAGTCCGTGGCGCAGGTGGTCGGCCGGGAGCCGCGCTTCGACGCCGGTCGCGACCAGCTGCGCCACGCGCTCGCGCACCGGATCCTCGTGCAGATCGAGGAGTCCGGCGAGGCGCTCGACGAGGGCGCCTGGGACGCGCTCGCGCGCACCCGCCCGGTCCGGGACTACACCGCCGCGGTGTGGCCGAAGGTCACGCCGACGGCGCTGCTGCACCGGCTCCTCGTCGACCCCGCGTTCCTCGCCGCGAGCGCCGACGGCGTCCTCACCGCCGCCGAGCAGGAGCGGCTGCGCCCGGTGCGACCCTTCCGGACGTCGGGCACGGCCCGCTGGACGCTGGCCGACCTCGTCCTGCTCGACGAGGTCGCGGACCTGCTGACCCGCGGCGCGTCGGTGGCGCACGTCGTGGTGGACGAGGCGCAGGACCTGTCGCCGATGATGCTGCGTGCGCTCGGGCGCCGGGCG
Organism: Cellulosimicrobium sp. BMG9.22; assembly: GCF_059159975.1. NCBI lineage: Bacteria > Bacillati > Actinomycetota > Actinomycetes > Micrococcales > Promicromonosporaceae > Cellulosimicrobium > Cellulosimicrobium sp. BMG9.22. The sequence continues at coordinate 141,719 of NZ_JBZGBY010000003.1, forward strand.
CGCACCGGCTCCCTGACGGTGCTGGGCGACCTGGCCCAGGCGACGACGCCGTGGGGAGTCTCCTCGTGGACCGACGCGCTGACGCACCTCGGCAAGCCCGACGGCCACGTGGAGCAGCTCACCGCCGGCTTCCGCGTCCCCGGCGACGTCATCGAGTACGCGGCCCGCCTGCTGCCGTCGATCGCGCCGGACCTCGCTCCGCCGGTCGCCGTGCGCCGTGCGCGGGGCGAGCTCGTCCTCACCACGGGGCCGCTCGTGAACCTGGTCCGCGCCGCGCTCGCCCGGGAGGGGTCGGTCGGGCTCATCGTGCCCGACGCCGGCGCGGACGCCGCACGCACGGCGCTCGCCGCGGCGGGCCTCACCTTCGCTGTCGTCGGCGAGACGACGGACGACGCGGGCACGGTCGAGTTCGACACGCGCCTCGACCTCGTGCCCGCGTCGCTCGCGAAGGGGCTGGAGTTCGACCACGTCGTGCTGGACGACCCGGAGGGCGTCGTCCGGGGCGAGCCCGACCGGATCACGGGCCTGCGGCGGCTGTACGTCTGCCTGACCCGCGCGGTGACGTCCCTCGCCGTCCGCCACCGCGACGACCTGCCCGCCGAGCTCCGCCGTCCGTGACCGTCGTGTCGGATCTCGTCGGTAAGGTGCCCGGGTGGCCACAGCGACTGCGACCGACCCGGCTCTCGACGTGCTCCGGCGGATCTTCGGGTACGACGCGTTCCGGGGCGAGCAGGCCGCCATCATCGACACCGTCGTCGGCGGCGGCGACGCCCTGGTGCTCATGCCCACCGGCGGGGGCAAGTCGCTGTGCTACCAGATTCCCGCCCTGGTCCGCGCGGGGACCGGCGTCGTGGTGTCACCGCTCATCGCCCTCATGCAGGACCAGGTGGACGCCCTCGCGGCGCTCGGCGTCCGCGCGGCGTTCCTCAACTCCACGCTGTCCTCCGAGGACCGCCGCGCCGTGGAGCGCGCGCTCGTGGCGGGTGAGCTCGACCTGCTCTACGTGGCGCCGGAAGGGCTCCGGAGCCGCGCCACCCTCGACCTGCTCGACAGGACCCAGATCGCGCTCTTCGCGATCGACGAGGCGCACTGCGTGTCCCAGTGGGGGCACGACTTCCGGCCCGACTACCTCGAGCTGTCGGTGCTGCACCAGCGCTGGCCTTCTGTCCCGCGCATCGCGCTGACGGCGACGGCGACGGCCGCGACGCGGGCCGAGATCGCCCAGCGCCTCGACCTGGAGGGCGCACGGCACTTCGTCTCCAGCTTCGACCGGCCCAACATCACCTATCGGATCGTGCCCAAGGACCGGCCGGAGAAGCAGCTGCTCGACCTGCTGCGCACCGAGCACGCCGGGGAGGCGGGGATCGTCTACTGCCTCTCGCGTGCGTCGGTGGAGAAGACCGCCGCGACGCTCGTCGAGAACGGGATCCAGGCGCTGCCCTACCACGCAGGGCTCCCCGCGTCGGTGCGCGCGGCGAACCAGTCCCGGTTCCTGCGCGAGGACGGCCGGGTCATGGTCGCGACGATCGCCTTCGGCATGGGCATCGACAAGCCCGACGTCCGGTTCGTCGCGCACCTCGACCTGCCTAAGTCCGTCGAGGGGTACTACCAGGAGACGGGGCGTGCCGGGCGTGACGGGCTCCCGTCCACCGCCTGGCTGGCCTACGGCCTCGCCGACGTCGTGCAGCAGCGGAAGCTCATCGAGACGTCCGACGGTGATGCCGCGCACCGGCGCAACCTGGGTCTGCACCTGAACGCGATGCTCGCCCTCTGCGAGACCGTCGAGTGCCGCCGCGCCCAGCTCCTCGCCTACTTCGGGCAGGAGCACTTGGGAGCCTGCGGGTCGTGCGACACGTGTCAGGCCCCGCCCGAGGCCTGGGACGGGACGGTCGCCGCGCAGAAGGTGCTCTCGACGGTGTTCCGTCTGGACCGCGAGCGCGGGCAGAGCTTCGGCGTCGGGCAGGTCGTCGACATCCTCCTCGGCCGGGACACCGAGAAGGTCCGACGGTTCCGGCACCAGGAGCTGTCGGTGTTCGGGGTCGGGAAGGACCTGTCCGAGAGCGAGTGGCGGGCCGTGGTGCGTCAGCTGCTCGCCCAGGGGCTGCTCACGGTCGAGGGCGTGCACGGGACGCTCGTGCTCACCGCGGGGAGCGGGGAGGTCCTTGCCCGGCGACGCGAGGTCCGGATGCGGCACGAGCCGGCGCGTCCGGTGCGTGCGGCGAAGGCACGGAAGACGGCCGCCGGCGCCGAGCTGGCCGAGGGCGACGTCCCGCTCTTCGAGGCGCTGCGCGCCTGGCGGGCGGGGGAAGCGAAGGCCCAGGGCGTCCCCGCGTACATCGTGTTCGGGGATGCGACGCTCCGCGGGATCGCGACCGCCCGGCCCGGCTCGCTCGACGGGCTCGCGCTGGTGAGCGGCGTCGGCGAGAACAAGCTCGCCCGGTACGGCGACGCGGTGCTGGCCGTCGTCGCCGAGGCAGGATGAGCCGACGCATGCCAGGCTCGGGGCCGTCCTCCGCCGCCTGAGGCGGGGGACGTCCCTGTGATCGGTGTCAGACGTCGACGCGGTACGACAGCGCGAGCTCGTCGCCGCTGACGCCGCGGATGCCCCAGTTCTCTCGTGGGGACTCGAGGACGACGAGCTCCACGTCGTCCACCGTGAGGCCGAGGGCGGGCACGACGTCGTCGTACAGCGCCGCGACCAGCGCCCGCTTGGCCTCGCGCGTGCGACCGGTGAAGCAGACGACCTCGATCACGAGGTACGCGTCGGAGCGCGGGGCCACGAGGTCGTCGTCGTCCAGGAGCAGGAACCGGTGGAACCGCTTGTCCGTCGGGAGCTGCCACGTGCGGACCAGCGCCTCGTGGAGCGCGTCGGACACCTCCGCCCGCCGCTCGCCCCACACGCTGCGCCGTCCGTAGATCTTCACCTGGGCCATCGCGCGAGCGTAGCCGTGACGCAGGCCACGCCGCGGGCACCTCCGGTCCGCGGCGCCCGCGGCGGTCACGCTCGTAGAGTGACCGGGTGCTCGTGCTGCTCCCTCCGTCCGAGGGCAAGACCCCCGCGCCCGACGGCGCCGCACCGGTCGACCTCGACGCCCTCACCTCTCCCGTCCTCACGACGCACCGCGCGCACGTCCTCGACGCCCTCGCCGCGGCGAGCGCGCGCCCGGACGCGCACGAGGTCCTCGGCACGACGCCGGGGCTCGCGGAGGAGGTCCGGCGCAACACGGCCCTGCGCACCTCCGCCGCGGGCGCGGCGGCCGACGTCTACACCGGCGTGCTGTACGGCGCGGCGGACCTCGCGGGCGCGCTCGCGGCCGGCGGGGAGACCGCCCGCCGCGCGCGTGAGGACGTCCGCGTCGTGTCCGCGCTGTGGGGCGCGGTCTCCCCTGCGGACCGCGTCCCGGCCTATCGGCTCTCCATGGCCGTCGACCTGCCGGGCGTCGGGAGGCTCGCCAGCGCGTGGCGCCCGCACCTCGCCGCCGCCCTCGACGACCGCGCGGCCGGGGACGTCGTCGTCGACGGCCGGTCCGCGACGTACGTGGCAGCCTGGAAGCCGGCGACGACCGGGACGCGAGCGGCCGACTGGGTGGCCGTGCGCGTGGTGCGCGAGCACGGCGGGAAGCGCACCGTCGTCTCGCACAACGCCAAGCACACCCGCGGCGTGCTCGCGGCGCACCTGCTGCGCCGGCCCGGCACACCGCCGTCGTCGGCCGCAGAGCTGCTCGACGCCGCGGGCGAGCTGGTCGGGACGGTGATCGGCACCGAGGTCGGCTCCGGCCTGAGCTACCGGCTCCTCGAGGCGACCCTGCACGACGCCACGACCCGGAGCGGCCCGCGCACGCTCGAGCTCGTCATCGCCTGAGCGTCCGGGGCAATCGCCTGAGCATCCGCTGCGCTCAGGTCACACCCAGTCCACAGTGGACCCATGGTCTACAGCAAGGCTCTCGCCGACCGGGTCCGCGCCGCCCTCGGCCCGCGCGTCGCGTTCGACGAGCGGAAGATGTTCGGCGGGCTCGCGTTCCTGGTGGACACGCACATGGCCGTCGCGGTCGCCGACGACGACCTCATGGTCCGGGTCGGCAAGGACGGCATGGCCGCGGCGCTGGAGCGCGGGGCCGGGCCCATGGAGATGGGCGGCCGCACGATGTCGGGCTGGGTCCTCGTCGACGGTGCTCGCGTCGGGGACCCCGACGAGCTCGACGGCTGGCTAGCGACGGGCGTGGAGGTCGCGCGAGCGGAGCCCCCGAGACGGACGAGGTAGAGGCGCGGTCCCGCGAGGTAGAGGCGTGGTCGTGACCAGGCCTCTACCTCGCGGGACCAGGCCTCTACCCCGGCGGACCAGGGTTCTACCCCGGCGGTGTCAGAGGTCGCTCGGGACGCCCTGGGCGGTGAGCTCGCTCGTGCCGTCGGCCCACAGGCGCAGGATGCTCACCGATGCCGGGGGAACGCGGATCCGCGACCACTGCGACGGCGGCGCCCCGATCGCCGTGCCGATCGCGGCGCGCACCTGCACGGCGTGGCCCACGACGACGACGGTCGTGCCTGCGGCCCCGGACGCGGCGGTCGGGAGATGACGCTCGATGAGATCCTGGAGGCCGTGCCAGACCCGCGACCCCACGTCGGCGTACGACTCGCCGCCCGGTGCCGCGGTGGTGCCGGTCGTGTGCCAGGCGGGCAGCCGGCCCGGCCACGTGGCGTCGACCGCGGCGGCCGTGAGCCCCTCCCACTCGCCGAAGTGCACCTCGGCGAACCGGTCGTCGGTCGTCACTGCGAGGCCGAGCCGGCGTCCGATCGCGCGCGCCGTCTCCTGCGCGCGCACCATCGGCGACGCGAGGACCGCCGTCGGGCGCGGGAGGTCGGGCCACGCCCGGCGGCCGATGCGGAACACGAGGTCGGCGGCGTGCGCCGCCTGCGTCCGGCCTCGCGCCGTGAGCGACGGGCCGGGGACCGACGACCCGCTGAACGCGCCCGCGACCGTGAGCGGTGTCTGGCCGTGGCGCACGAGCACGACCGTGAGCGCCGGGGCGTCGTCGAAGCGCACCGCGGCGCCGGACGGGCGCGCGGGCGTGTCGAACGCGACCGACTCCCCCGCCGCGGCGTCGGGCCCGGCGTCCTCCTGCCCGCGGTCCTCGTCCGATTCCGCGGCCTCCAGGCCCGGCCCGGCGTCGGGCGGGTAGTCGCGCGCGACGGTCCCCGCCGTGTCCATCGCCTCGTTGGCGAGCGCGTCCGCGGCCGCGTTCTGCGCGCGCGGCACCCACTCGTAGACGACCTGGGCGCGCGGCAGCACGTCGGCCGCCTCGGCGGCGAGGCGGCGCATGTCCTCGTGCTTGATCTGCCAGCGGCCCGACATCTGCTCGACGACGAGGCGCGAGTCCAGCCGCACGGTCACGCGTGCGGCCGGGTCGATCTCTGCGGCCGCCCGCAGCCCGGCCACGAGGCCCGAGTACTCGGCGACGTTGTTCGTCGTCGTGCCGAGGAAGGCCGCACGCTCCGCGAGCACCTGCCCGGTCCCGCCGTCGCGCACGAGCGCGCCGAAGCCCGCGGGTCCGGGGTTGCCCCGCGACCCGCCGTCGGCCTCGACGACGAGGTGGCGTCCCTCGGCGGCGCTCACGCCTTGGCGACCTCCGGCCGCACGACGATGTGGCCGTAGTCCTCGAGCCGCACGACCTGGTCGGGCGCGGAGGACGTGATCGTCGCGAGCTCGGCGCGGCTCAGGTCCACGTTGAGCCCCTCGAGCCGCTGGCCGCGCAGCGCGACGACGCCCCGCCCGCCGTTCTGGTCGCGCACGCGCTCGTAGAGCGCGACGAGACCGGAGTCGAGGCCGGCGACCGCGTCGCCCCGCTTCGCCGCCACCTGGGCGGCCTCCGCGTCGAGCTCGGCGTAGCGCGCGTCGCGCGCCGCCACGACCTCCGCCTTCGCGGACTCGAGCTCGGCGTGCGCGGCGTCGAGCTTCGCGAGCGCCTCCTCGTGCGCCTCGAGGCGCTCCATGACGTCGAGCTCGACCTCTTCGAGGACGCCCTGACGGCGCGCGAGCGACTCGAGCTCGGCGACGAGCGCCTGCGCGTCCTTCGCCCCGACCTGTCCCGCGTCGAGCCGGGCCTGGTCACGCGTGGCGCGGGTGCGCACCTGCTCGACGTCGCCCTCGGCCTTGCGCAGCTCGCGCTTGAGGTCGCTCACGGCCGTGCGCGACTCGACGAGCTTGCCGCGCAGGTCCTCGAGCTGCGCGTCGAGCTCGGCGATCCGCGCGTGCTCGGGCAGGTTCTTGCGCTGGTGCGCGAGCTGCTGGGTGCGCGTGTCGAGCTCCTGGACGTCGAGCAGGCGGAGCTGGTCGGCGGGCGGTGCAGTGGCCACGGTGTTCCTTTCATGGGACCCGACGCGGGTCCGGGCGTTCTGGTTCAGGGGTGCGAGGGCTCGACGTCCCACGCGCCGGACGGGTCCGACGCGATCCGCGCGGTCCAGGGATCGGTGACGATCGTGCTCACGCGCGTCTCGACGCTCCCCGCCGGCAGCGCGCGCGCGAGGTCCTCGGCAGCGTAGCGGAGCCACGGCCACTCGGACGCGAAGTGCGGCACGTCCACGAGGAAGGGCGTGCCCGCGGCACCGCCGTCGAGCCGTGCGCGCTCGCGCAGCTCGGACACCGGGTGGTGGCGCAGGTCCGACGTGACGTAGACGTCCGCGCCGCTCGCGCGCACGGCGTCGAACAGCGAGTCGCCCGACCCACCGACGACCGCGACCGACTCGACGCGCGCGTCGAGGTCGCCCGCGACACGCACGCCCTGGACGGTCGGCGGCAGCACCTCGGCGACACGCTGGGCGAAGTCGCGCAGCGTCGTCGGCCGCGTGAGCCGCCCCACGCGCCCGGTGCCGGTGGTGACGGCCGCGTGCCCGACCGGTGCCGCGCCGTCGGGACCGTGGGCGACGAGCGGCACGCGGTGCAGCAGGTCGAGGGCGTCGGCGAGCGCGTCCGCGACACCGCGTTCGGCGGCGTCCGCGTTGGTGTGCGCGACGTACAGCGCGCACCCGCCCCGGATGAGGCGGTGCACGAGCGACCCCTTGAACGTCGTCGCGGCGACCGAGTGCACAGGCCGCAGGAACAGCGGGTGGTGCGTGACCAGCAGGTCCGCGCCCCATGCGAGCGCCTCGTCCGCGACCTCCTCGACGGGGTCGACGGCGAGCAGCACCTTGCGCACCGGTGCGCCCGGGTCGCCCGCGACGAGCCCGACGGCGTCCCAGTCCTCGGCCGTCGACGGCGGGTAGAGCTCGTCGAGCGTCCGCACGACGCCGCCGAGGGTCGGGGCCGCGGCGTCTGCCCCTGCTCCTGCGGCGGCGTTCGGTTCGGGTACGTCGGTCATGGCGGCAGGCTATCCCGCGCGATGCCTCAGCAGCGGCGCGGGCCCGTCACTTCGCCTCCGCGTAGTGGTCCACGACCGCGACCGTGAGGGGGAAGTCGACCGGGAAGTCCCCGAAGAGAAGACGTCCCGCCTCGGCCGCGCCCGCACGCACCTCCGCGGCCACCGCCTCGGCGAGCTCGGCCGGCGCGTGCACGACGATCTCGTCGTGCAGGAAGAACACGAGGTGCGCGCGGTGCGTGAACGGCTCGGGAGCGGCCCCCGGATCCGCGGAGAGCGGCAGATCCCACAGCCGGCGCCGGATCGACGCGAGCCAGCACAGCGCCCACTCGGCCGCCGTGCCCTGCACGACGAAGTTCCGCGTGAACCGGCCCCAGGCTCGCGTGTACGAACGGGCGCGCGCCTGCGCGTCCACCCCGCCGCGGTCCGCGTCGCCACCGTCGCCCGGGCTCTCCCCGTCGTCGACCGCGTACGCGCCGTCCTGGGCCGCGTGCCACGACTCGCCCGGCCGCGGGGAGCTGCGCCCGAGCAGCGTCGAGACGACCTCGCCCCGCTCCCCGGCCCGCGCGGCGGCCTCCACGAGGCCGATCGCGTCCGGGAACGCCTTGGCGAGGCGAGGCAGGACGAGTGCGCTGTCACCCGTCGTGCCCCCGTACATCGCGCCGAGCATCCCGACCTTGGCGTGGTCGCGCGACGCGACCGCTCCGGAGGCCACGATCCCCGCGTACAGGTCGACCCCGCGCCCCGCCTCCGCCATGCGCTCGTCGTGCGCGAGCCCCGCGAGCACGCGGGGCTCGAGCTGCGCCGCGTCTGCGACGACGAGCTTCCAGCCCGGGTCCGCGACGACCGCGCGCCGTACCTGCTTGGGGAGCTGCAGCGCTCCCCCGCCGCTCGACGACCACCGCCCCGTGACCACGCCGCCCACGACGTACTCGGTGCGGAACCGGCCGTCGCGCACCCACGTGTCGAGCCACGACCACCCGTTGGCCGTGAGCTGGCGCGACAGCTTCTTGTACTCCAGGAGCGGTTCGACCACAGGGTGGTCGGTCCGCTCGAGGTCCCACTTGCGCAGGGAGCGCACCCCGACCCCCGCGTACTGCAGCGCCTTGAGCAGGTCCGGGTGGGAGTCGGGGTTGAGCGTGGGCGGGGCGTCGAGCGTGTCGCGGATGCGCGCGACGAGCTCCTCCATGCGGGCGGGGCGCTCCCCCGGGCGCGGACGCGGGCCCAGCGCGCCGGAGAGGATGTCGTCGTGGACGTCGGCCCGCCACGGCAGGCCCGCGTGGTGCATCTCCGCCGCCACGAGCGCGCCCGCGGACTCGGCGGCGAGGAGCAGCCGCAGCCGCCCCGGGCCGTCGGGCGCCGCTGCCTCGGCGACCGCGGCGAGCTGGTCTCGCAGCTCGGACACCGTGTCGAGATCGACGCGTGGCGCGTCCCGCGGCCCGAGCTCGAACAGGCCCACGGGACGCGGCGGGGCCGTCCCGTCCCGCCCGACCGGGACGGGAGCGAGCGCGTCCCACGGGCCAGGTTCACGCCGCGCGAGCGCCGAGCCCACGGTGAGCTGCGAGCGCCGCAGCACGACGTGGGCCAGGCGCAGGTCGTGTGCCCGCTCGACACGGCGGCCCTCGGTGAGGATCGGCGGGTACCACCGGTTCGTGTCGTCCCACGTCTCCCGCCCAGGCCCGGGCGTGCCGTCGTCGACGTGCTCGACAGCTCCGCGACCGGGCGAGCCGACGCGGACGGCGTAGCGCATCCTCGAACCTCACCGTCCCGTCGTCCCCGCTGTCGAGCCTGATGCTAGGGGCGGGCACCGACACGGACGGCACCCGGTCGCGTCAGGCGGCGGGGGAACCACCAGTTGTAGCGCCCGAACGCCGCCACGAGCGCGGGGACGAGCATCCCGCGGACCAGCGTGACGTCGAGGAGGATCCCGAGCGCGACACCGCTGGCGAACACCGCGACGTCGAGCTCGCGCGTCATCGCCATCGACGCGAACGACAGGAACAGGATGACCGCCGCGGCGGTGATCAGCCGGCCGGTGCGGCCGAGCGCGCGGACCACCGCGACCTCGGTGTCGCCGACCCGGTCGTACTCCTCGCGGATGCGGGACAGGAGGAACACCTCGTAGTCCGTCGTCAGGCCGAAGAGGAACGCGAAGACCGTGACGGGCACGAACGTCCCGATCGACCCGTCGGGCACGACCCCGAGCACCGCCTCCGTCCCCCAGCCCCACTGCCAGACGACGACGAGCACGCCGAGCACGGCGCCCAGCGAGAGCAGGTTGAGCCCGATCGCCTTGACCGCCAGCAGCACCGACCGGAACGCGACCGCGACGACGAGGAAAGTCACCGCGCACACGAGCGCGAGCATCCACGGGAAGGCGGCATAGGTCGCCTCGACGTAGTCGAGCTGCTGCGTCGTGTTGCCGCCGACCCCCACGCCGTCGGGGACTGCCTTGCGCACCTCCCGGACCGTCTCGGCGCCCTCCGGCGACCCGCCCTCCGCCGCGGGGACCACGGTCAGCAGCACGGAGTCCGGCGACCTCCACGCGGGCGAGCCCGCCGTCACGACGGCCGTCACGCCGTCCACGTCGAGCAGGGCCCGGCGCGTCTCCTCCTCGACCGACAGCGGCGCGATCACGTCGAACGCGCTGACGACCCCCGTCGGCACGCCGGCGTCCTCGAGCTGCGCGAGGGCGTCGCGCGCCGGCCCCTGCTGGGCCAGGCGGTCGGTCACGGGCGGCGCGAGGTTGATCGTCGTCGCGACGGCGGTCAGCCCCAGCAGCGCGCCGCCTGCGACGGTGATCGCGACGACCCGGTGGCGCATGCTCCAGCGAGCGAGCCTCGCCCACCCCTTCGCCTCGGCCTGCGGGGCGGGGCGCGGCGTCCGCCGCCCGGCAGCGCGCAGCATGATCGGGAGCACGGTCAGCGTCACCAGGGCGCTCGCGGCGGCGGTGAGGGTCCCGCCGAGCCCGAGGCTGCGCAGGATCGGGATCGGCAGCACGATCATGGTCGCGAGGCCCGCGCCGACGGCGAGGGTGCTGACCACGATCGCACGCCCCGAGGTGCGCATCGCCTCGCGCACGGCCTCCTCGGGGTCGAGTCCGGCGCTGCGCGCCTCTCGCCACCTGCTCGTGACGATCAGCGCGTAGTCGACCGCGAGCCCGATGGCGAGCAGCGGCGCCATCATGAGCGTCGTCTCGTGCACGGAGGTGACCAGGCTGAGCGCCCACAGGCCGAGCGCGGCGATCGGCATCGAGAGCAGCGCGATCAGCAGCGGCACCGCCGCGAGCGCCGAGCGGAAGAACCACCACAGCACGACGAGCGCGAGGATGGCGGCGACCCCGACCTTGAGCCCGACGTTCAGGCCGCCGGCATCCTCGTTGCGCGAGAGCGCGTCGAGACCGGTCGTGCCGACCGTCGTGCCGGGCGGCAGCGCATCGGCGAGCGCGGCGCGGACGGTCGGGCCGAGGTCGACCGTCTCGCCCAGCGCGCTGCCCGGCATCCCGCCCGCCGGTGCGTACCGGGGAAAGACGAGGAGGTAGGTCAGGCCGTCCTGCGTCGTGCGGAACGCCGGGTCCGCGCCGTCGGCGTACCCGGCGACGCGCGCGCCCGTCGCGGTGGTGATCGTCGCCGAGGCGTCGGCCAGGCCGTCGACCACGGCGTCGTCGTCGAGCGCGACGCCGTCGGGGAGGTCGACCACCGCGACCGTCGGGCGCTCGTACCCGCCCGTCCCGAACGCGGTGTGGATCGCGTCGTTCGCCTCCCAGGCCGGCAGCCCGGGGTAGCGGTTGGCCTCCGTCACCGAGCCGGCGAGCTGGACGGCGGCGAGGCCGCCCAGCAGGACGAGGGCGACGAGCGCGGTCACGACGAGGCGGGAGCGCGCGAGGACGGTGTCGGTGAAGCGGGCCGCTCGGACCTGGTGCATGTCGTTCGTCTCCATGCGATCCAGTCGAGCCGAGCGCTCTTGCGGACCTCGTCGGGAGCTCTGTGAGAACGCTCAGAACATCGGGTGCCTACCGGCGGTCGACGGGCGTCCGCTGGAAGAATGCCGGCATGACGGTATCGACGAGCGTGCTGGTGGTCGACGACGAGGTCTACCTCGCCGAGCTCGTGGCGACCGCGCTGCGCTACGAAGGCTTCGAGACCGCCGTCGCGGCGTCCGGCCCGGCCGCCCGGCAGCACGTGCGCACCGCCCGCCCGGACCTCCTGGTCCTCGACGTCGTGCTCGGCGAGACCTCCGGCTTCGACCTGTGCCGGGACCTGCGCGCCGCGGGGATCGAGACGCCGGTCATCTTCCTCACCGCGCGCGACACGCGCGACGACCGCGTCGAGGGGTTCGTCGCGGGAGGCGACGACTACGTCACCAAGCCGTTCAGCATCGAGGAGCTCGTGCTGCGGGTGCGTGCCGTGGCACGGCGGCTCGGGAGGCAGCAGCGCTCGACCGTCTTGCGGGTCGGCGACCTCGTCCTCGACGAGGCGGCCCACGAGGTGCGGCGCGGCGGACGCCCGGTCCAGCTCACCCCGACGGAGTTCTCGCTCCTCCGGTTGCTCATGGCGCACCCGGGGCAGGTGCTCACCAAGGAGCAGATCCTCGACCGCGTCTGGCAGTACGACTTCGGCGGCAACGCCTCGGTCGTCCAGACGTACGTCTCCTACCTGCGGGCCAAGATCGACCGGCCGCCCGGTCCCGACGGCACGCCGTCACGCCCGCTGATCCACACGGTGAACCGGATCGGCTACGTCCTGCGTCACGGAGACGACCGCTGATGCTCCGGCGCCGGCTCACCGTCACGGTCGTCGCGCTCCTGCTCGCGGCGCTCGTCGTCACCGTCGGGGCGACCCTCGGCGCGGTGCAGGACTGGCGTCAGGACCTGCTGCGCGACGGGATCGACGTCGAGACGGCCGAGCAGCAGCTGCTCCAGCGCGTGGCGGCGGCGGCCGGCGGCACCGCGCTCGTCGCGCTCCTGCTGACGGCCGGGCTGGCCTGGGTCCTCGTCGGCCGCCAGCTCCGGGGCGTCACCGGCCTCGTCCCGGTGGCGCGACGGTTCGGCCGCGGCGACCTGGATGCGCGCATGCCCGTGCGGCCCCGGACCGAGGCCGGTGTGCTGGCCGTCGCCTTCAACACGATGGCGGACGACCTGCAGGCCGAGCTCGGAAGACGACGTCGCGCCGAGGACGACCTGCGGCAGTTCCTCGCCGACGCCTCGCACGAGCTGCGCACCCCGGTGGCGACCGTGCGCGGGTACGCCGAGCTGTTCCGGCGCGGGGCCGCGGACGACCCCGAGACGCTCGCCACCGCGATGGCCAGGATCGAGTCGGAGTCCGCGCGGGTCGGCGCCCTCGTCGAGAGCATGCTCGCCCTCGCCGCGACCGGCCCCGCCGTAGCCCGCCGGACCGCGCCCGTGTCCCTGCGCGACATCGCGGCCGACGCGGTGGACGCGGCGCGCGTGCGCGACCCTGAACGGCGATGGTTCGTGGAGGACGGGCCCGACGTCGTCGTGACCGGGGACGCGCCCGGCCTGCGGCGCCTGCTCGACAACCTGCTCGCCAACGGCACGACGCACACGCCGTGCGGTACCACCGTGGTCGTGCGGGTCGCCGCCGAGCCGAACGCGGCCCTCGTGGAGGTGGCGGACGACGGTCCCGGAATGTCCCGCCTGGACGGCGACCCCTTCGACCGGTTCGTGCGGACGTCGCCGTCGGACGGCAAGGCGCGCCCCGGCGCAGGCCTGGGGCTCGCGATCGTCCGCGCGATCGCCGAGTCGCACGGCGGCACGGCGCAGATCGCGACCGACGGGGCCGCCCGCGGCCTGACGGTCCGCGTCTGCCTCGCGACCTCGGCGGCGTCGGCCGCATCTGACCCGGAGACCGGAGGCGCGTCGTAGGATCGGGCCATGACCGGCCGCCGGCTCGCGCAGGTCAGCCTCCGTGCTGACGCCCTGTACTGCCTGCTGCTCGGTGCCGCGATGCTCGGCGCCGCACCGCGGCTCGCACCGGCCGTGTCGCTGCCGCCGACCGTGATCGCCGTGATCGGCGGAGCCCTCGTCGTCTGGGCCGGCGGAGTCGTCTGGATGGCTGCACGAGCGCCGTTGCGGCTGGCGCTTCGTGTGGTGATGATCGCCAACCTCGTCGCGGCGACGGCCATCGCGACCTTCTCGACGACGGCGGCCGGCGTCCTCGTGCTGATCGCGCTGGTGACGATCGCGATCGACGTGGGCGCGTTTGCGGGCAGCCAGGCGTTCGCGCTGCACCGGCTACGGACGCGGTCGGTCACCTGATCCCATGGTCCCGGAGGACACCGAACCGCCCCAGCCATCAGGGGTGAAGGACGGAACCGGGAGCTCGAACCGATGAGGGCGTCGGTGTGAAGGACGACCTGGTGGTGGGCCCGGAGGGACTCGAACCCCCGACATCCACGGTGTAAGCGTGGCGCTCTGACCAGCTGAGCTACAGGCCCCGGAACAGCGGTGCACAGCCTACCGGCTCAGAGCTGCTCCAGAGCGCGCCGGTAGCCGTCGAGGTCGCGGCGCTGGCCCCGGGGGTTGACCACCGACCAGCGCACGATCCCGTCGCCGTCGAGGAGGAACGATCCCCGCAGCGCGAGCCCGTTCTCCTCGTCGAGCACGCCGTAGGCCCGGGCGACGTCGCCGTGGGGCCAGAAGTCGGAGAGGAGGTCGAACTCGAAGCCCTCCTGCGCGGCCCAGGCCTTCTGCGCGAAGACCGAGTCGCACGAGATCCCGAGGATGGTGACACCGGCGGCCTCGAAGTCCTCGACGTTGTCGCGCAGCTCGCAGAGCTCGCCCGTGCAGATCCCGGAGAACGCGAACGGGTAGAACACGAGCAGGACCGGCCCGCCGCGCAGGTCGGCGAGGTGGACCGGGGTGCCGTGCGTGTCCGGCAGCGTGAAGTCGGGGGCCGGGTCCCCCGGGCGAGGCGTGAGCGGAGCGGACGACGCGGGTGCGTCGTCAGCGACCACGACCGCGCGTCCCGAGCTTGGTGGCAGACCAGTCGGGGGCGATCGAGAGCGTGCTCGTCGCGTGCAGCCCTGCCGTCGTCGCCGCCTCCTGGATGTCGTTGTGCCCCACGTGGCCCGGGCGTCCGGGCTTGGGCGTGAGCACCCAGATGAGCCCGCCGTCGTCGAGCGCCGTCTGGACGTCCACGAGGAGGTCCGTGAGGTCACCGTCCTCCTCACGGAACCAGACGAGCACGCCGTCGGTGACGTCGTCGTAGTCCTCGTCGACCAGCTCGCCGCCGACGTGCTCCTCGAGCTCGGCGCGCAGGTCGTCGTCGACGTCCTGCGCCCACCCGAACTCCTGCACCACGTTGCCGGGTGCGAACCCCAGGCGATCCACCCCGCGGGGTCCTGCGGTGTCCGTCACTGTCGTGCCGTTCCTTTCCCTCGTCCGTCAGCCCAGCAGCTTGTCCGGCCGGACGATCGTCGTCCGTGCCCGCCACCTGCGTGTCTGGCAAAGGTAGCCCACCGGACCCTGCGGTGCTTGGCAAGGCGGCCACCATGGACGCCCACGGCGTCGCGCGGCCGCGCGACGCCTCGCAGAGACTCTCACGGCCGGGCCCCGACGTACTCGTGTCGCCGAAATCACGCCCTCTTGACCACCCGATGGTGTGACTTCCCGGCGTGATGTGAACACAATGGGTAGACCACCCTGGTCTCGTGAAGAGGCGCGGTCGCCACCAGCGGCCGCGGCCGCACGCCCGGAGTGGCTCCGAGACGGGCGTCTGCCGTGTACCGCGCGGCACGGCGTCCGGCATCCGACGAGATATGAGGTTGCTGGTGGCTTCGTACGACGAGACCGGACCGCTGATCAACGGTCTGCTCAGCCAGGTACCGGACATCGACCCCGCCGAGACCGGCGAGTGGGTCGAGGCCCTCGACGGCCTGATCGACGACCGCGGGGGCCCCCGTGCCCGCTACGTCCTGCTGAACCTGCTCAAGAGGGCCCGGGAGCGCAGCGTCGCCGTCCCGAGCTCGCTGACGACTCCCTACGTGAACACGATCGGTGTCCACGAGGAGCCCTACTTCCCCGGGGACGAGGCGCTCGAGCGCCGCTACCGCTCCTGGATCCGCTGGAACGCCGCCGTCATGGTGACGCGCGCCCAGCGCCCCGGCATCGGCGTCGGCGGACACATCTCCTCCTACGCGTCGGTGGCGACGCTGTACGAGGTGGGGCTCAATCACTTCTTCCGCGGCAAGGACCACCCCGGCGGCGGCGACCAGGTCTACTTCCAGGGCCACGCGTCCCCCGGCGTGTACGCGCGCGCCTTCCTCGAGGGCCGGCTGTCGGCGGACCAGCTCGACGGGTTCCGCCAGGAGAAGTCGCACGCGGGCGGCGGACTGCCGTCGTACCCGCACCCGCGCCTCATGCCCGACTTCTGGGAGTACCCGACCGTCTCCATGGGCCTCGGCCCGGCGAGCGCCATCTACCAGGCGTGGACGGACCGGTACCTGCACAACCGCGGGATCAAGGACACGAGCCAGCAGGACGTCTGGGCGTTCCTCGGCGACGGCGAGATGGACGAGCCCGAGAGCCGCGGCATGCTCCAGCTCGCGGCGCAGCAACAGCTCGACAACCTGACGTTCGTCGTGAACTGCAACCTGCAGCGCCTCGACGGCCCGGTGCGCGGCAACGGCAAGATCATCCAGGAGCTCGAGGCGCAGTTCCGCGGCGCGGGCTGGAACGTCATCAAGGTCGTCTGGGGCCGCGAGTGGGACGTGCTGCTCAACGCCGACAAGGACCGGGCGCTCGTCAACCTCATGAACGTCACGCCCGACGGCGACTACCAGACCTACCGCGCGGAGTCCGGCGCGTTCATCCGTGAGCACTTCTTCGGCCGCGACCCGCGGACGAAGCAGCTCGTCGAGAACATGACGGACGACGACATCTGGAACCTCAAGCGCGGCGGGCACGACTACCGCAAGCTCTACGCGGCGTACTCCGCCGCGCGCGCGCACACGGGCCAGCCGACGGTCATCCTCGCGCACACGGTCAAGGGCTACGGGCTCGGCTCGACCTTCGCGGGCCGCAACTCGACCCACCAGATGAAGAAGGTCGGCCTGGCCGACCTCAAGACGCTGCGCGACTCGCTGCGCATCCCCATCACGGACGCCGAGCTCGAGGCGAGCCCCTACGAGCCGCCGTACTACCACCCCGGGGCGGACGCGCCGGAGATCCAGTACCTCCTGGACCGTCGGAACCGACTCGGCGGGTTCGTGCCGGAGCGACGCTCGAAGCCCGCGCCGGTCACGCTCCCGGGCGAGAAGGCGTACGAGATCCTCAAGAAGGGCTCGGGCCAGCAGGAGATCGCCTCCACGATGGCCTTCGTCCGGCTCCTCAAGGACCTCATCAAGGACAAGGAGTTCGGCAAGCGCATCGTGCCGATCATCCCCGACGAGGCACGCACGTTCGGCCTGGACTCGATCTTCCCGTCCGCGAAGATCTTCAACACCCAGGGCCAGCACTACCTCGCCGTGGACCGCGAGCTCATGCTGAGCTACAAGGAGTCCGAGGCCGGGCAGATCATGCACACCGGCATCAACGAGGCCGGTTCCGCGGCCGCGTTCCAGTCGGTCGGCACGTCCTACGCCACGCAGGGCGAGGTCATGGTGCCGTTCTACATCTTCTACTCGATGTTCGGCTTCCAGCGCACGGGCGACCAGTTCTGGGCGGCGGGCGACCAGCTCACGCGCGGGTTCATCGTCGGCGCGACCGCGGGCCGCACGACGCTCACGGGCGAAGGGCTGCAGCACGCCGACGGCCACTCGCCGCTCCTCGCCGGCACGAACTCCGCGGTCGTCCAGTACGACCCCGTGTACGGCTACGAGATCCGTCATATCGTGCGCGACGGCATCGAGCGCATGTACGGCGACGGATCGGACGGCCGCGACCAGGACGTCATGTACTACCTCACGGTGTACAACGAGCCGATGGTCCACCCGGCCGAGCCGGAGGACGTCGACGTCGAGGGCATCCTGCGCGGCATCCACCGCGTCTCGGTCTCCGACGCCGAGGGTCCCAAGGCCCAGCTCCTCGCCTCCGGCGTGGGCGTGCCGTGGGCGCTCGAGGCGCAGCAGCTCCTCAAGGAGGACTGGGGCGTGGCGGCCGACGTGTGGAGCGTGACGAGCTGGAACGAGCTGCGCCGCGACGGCCTCGCCGCCGAGCAGGAGGCGTTCCTCAACCCCGACCAGGAGGCACGCGTCCCGTACGTCACCGCGAAGCTCCAGGCCGCCGAGGGGCCGTTCGTCGCGACGAGCGACTACGACCACCTCGTGCCCGACCAGATCCGCCAGTGGGTCCCGGGCGACTACGCGGTGCTCGGGGCCGACGGGTTCGGGTTCTCCGACACGCGCGCCGCCGCGCGCCGGCACTTCAAGATCGACGGCCCGTCCGTCGTCGTGCGGACGCTGCAGGCCCTCGCCAAGCAGGGCAAGGTCCCCGCCGACGCATCGGCCAAGGCGATCGAGAAGTACCGCCTCATGGACGTCACCGCCGGCACGTCCGGCAACGCGGGCGGCGATTCCTGACCCTCGCCCACCCGGTACGACGACGGCCGGTCACCTCCACGCGGAGGTGACCGGCCGTCGTCGTACCGGCGTGAGCGGGCGTCAGGTCCCCGCGCGGTGCTGGTCCGCCTGCGCGACGGCGCGCTCGAGGTCCGCGCGCAGCGGTGCGAACGCCTCCGGGTCCGCGTAGGTTACCAGCGCCTCGAGGTGCTGGCGTGCCTCCAGCGGGCGGTCGGCCTCGATCGCCGCGAGCACGAGCTGCCGGCCGACCTCGGGCTCGTGGTCGCGTGCCCGCCAGTGCCCGACCCCGAGCCCGAGCGCCTCGGCCGGCAGCCCTGCCGCGCGCAGCACCTCCATGGACTGGGCGAGCGCCCGCCCTGAGGGGTCACGCTCCGCGGCCGTCGCGAAGCGGCGCAGTGCGGACTCCGGGTCGTCGTCGAGCGACAGGCGGCCCAGCTCGACGAGCGCGTACCAGCCCCTGGGGTGCCCCGCGAGCTCCTCGGCGAGCGCCCAGACCGCGAGGTCGGCGGCCCGCTGCTTCTCGCCCTCGTCCACCGGGGCGGCGAGGGGGTCGTCGTTCGTGGGACCCTCGGCGGCCCGCCGGCGCACCAGCTCGGCGAGCGCCCGGAAGGCGCGCTCGTCGTTCGGGTCGTCGACCAGCATCGCGCGCAGCGCGTCCTCGTGGACCGTGTCGCCGCGCTTCTCCCCCGACCTCGGGCGACGCGTGCCCACGGTCGACGCGGACGTCGGCCGGCGCATGAGCTGTCGCAGTCGGGGCATGAGGGCCATGTCTCGACCCTAGCGGGTCGTCCGGACGCTCACCCGAGCCCGGTCCCCACCGGGCCGGCACGAGGCCGGGGAGGAGCCGGCGATTTGTGGACTGTCCACAACCACGACCCGTATGCTCGGCGCGTGACGGCGACCCCCACGACCCCGGCGAGCGCGTCCGCCCCGCACGGGGGGACGGGCAACGCGGACAACCTCCAGCGCCTGCGCGACGGCAGCGGGCTGCTGATGTCCGCAGCCCTGCGCCGCCTGGACGAGGAGCTCCCGTGGTACCGCGAGCTCCCCGCGGACGACCGCTCGTACGTGGGGCTCGTCGCCCAGTCCGGCATCACGGCGTTCGTCACGTGGTACGCCGACCCGTTCGCGCCGCCGCACGGCGTGAGCGACATCTTCGCCGCCGCGCCGCCCGAGCTGACGCGCTCGATCTCCCTGCAGAACACGCTCCAGCTCGTCCGCATCGTCGTCGAGGTCGTCGAGACGCACTCGGCCCAGCTCGCCGCCCCGGGCGGCGAGCGCGACCTGCGCGAGGCGGTCCTGCGCTACTCGCGCGAGGTCGCGTTCTCGGCGGCCGAGGTCTACGCGCGCGCGGCCGAGGTGCGCGGGGCGTGGGACGCGCGGCTCGAGGCCCTCGTCGTGGACGCGCTCGTCCGTGGCGACGGCGACGACTCGCTGCGCTCACGGGTCTCTGCGCTCGGCTGGGGCGGGCGCGGGTCGACGCTCGTCGTGGCCGGGACCATCGCCGCGAGCCTGGACGAGGTGCGCACGGCCGAGCTGCGGCGCGCGACGCGTCGCTCCGCGGGCGACGCCCTCGTCGGCATCCACGGCGACCGGCTCGTGCTCGTGCTCGGCGGCGAGGGCGACCTCCAGGCCGCCGCCGCGTCGCTCCTGCCCCGGTTCGGCCCCGGCCCGGTCGTCATCGGGCCCACGGTGCCCGGCCTGGAGGAGGCGGCGCGCTCCGCGCAGGCCGCCCTCGCCGGGCTGCGCGCCGCGCCCGCGTGGCCGCAGGCACCGCGTCCCGTCCTCGCCGACGACCTCCTCCCGGAGCGCGTGCTGACCGGTGACACGACGGCGCGCCGCACGCTCGTCGCCCAGGCGTACCGACCGCTCGCGGAGGCGACCGGCTCGGTGCTCGAGACGCTCTCCGCCTACCTCGGCACCGGGCGCTCGCTCGAGGCCGCGGCGCGCTCCCTGTACGTGCACCCCAACACGGTGCGGTACCGCCTGCGCAAGGTCTCCGAGATCACCGGGTGGGACCCGCTCGACGCGCGCGAGTCGTTCGTCCTGCAGGTCGCGCTCGCGCTCGGCCAGCTCTCCACCGCGCGCTGAGGCGCGCTCACGGCAGGGGCGGCTTGTAGGTTCGGCACAAAGCCCCTCGACAAGGTTGGTGCGCGTCGTGACGTGGCGCACGGCCGCACGGTTGGCACAGTTGACGGGTGCTCGCCGTCTTGTGCCCTGGACAGGGCTCCCAGTCCCCCGGAATGCTCGCCCCCTGGCTCGAGCTGCCCGGCGTCGCCTACCAGGTCGCCGCGTTCGGCGAGGCCGCCGGCCTCGACCTGCGCGCTCACGGCACCGCGTCGGACGCCGACACGATCCGCGACACCGCGGTCGCGCAGCCGCTCATCGTCGCCTCGTCGCTCGTCGCGCTGCGGGTGATCCTCGACGGCCGCGACGCGACCGAGGTCGTGGACGTCACGGCGGGCCACTCTGTCGGCGAGCTCGCCGCGGCCGCTGTCGCGGGCGCGCTCACCGACACGGGCGCCGTCGGGCTCGTGGCCCACCGGGCGCGGGCGATGGCCGAGGCAGCCGCAGCGACGCCGACCGGGATGAACGCCGTCGTCGGCGGCGACCCCGAGGAGGTGCTCGCCGCGATCGAGGCCGCCCGCCTGTGGCCCGCGAACGTCAACGGCGGCGGGCAGGTCGTCGCGGCCGGTGCGCTCGAGCATCTCGCCGCGCTCGCCGAGAACCCGCCCGCGAAGGCGCGGGTCATCCCGCTCCAGGTCGCCGGCGCGTTCCACACGCCGTTCATGCAGCCCGCGCTCGAGCAGTTCGAGCCGGTCGCGGCGTCCTGGGACGTCTCCGACCCCCGGCTGCCGTTCCTGTCGAACGCCGACGGCGAGGCGTACGGCACGATCGACATCGAGGGCAGCACGTACGGCAAGGCGCGCGACGTCGTCCGGCGCCTCACCGCGCAGATCGCGGCGCCCGTGCGCTGGGACCTGTGCCAGGAGACCCTCGCGGAGCTCGGGGTTACCGCGATCCTCGAGCTCGCCCCGGGCGGCGTGCTCACCGGCCTCGCGCGGCGCTCGCTCAAGGGGGTGGAGTCCGTCGCCGTGAAGTCGCCCGACGACGTCGCAGCAGCCCGTGATCTCGTCACGCGGCACTCGGTCGTCGGCGGCGCCGTCGTCGTCTCCGAGGAGACCACCGGGGCGGTCGACGCGTGAGCGCGACGCTGCGCCAGGCCACGGGCCCGGCGCACTCGCGCATCCTCGCGATCGGCGGGGTCCGCGGCGAGAACGTGGTCACGAACGACGACATCGCCGGGCCGATCGACTCCTCCGACGAGTGGATCCGCCAGCGCACGGGCATCGTCACGCGCCGTCGCGCGGGTGCCGACGTCGACGTGCTCGACCTCTCGGAGGCGGCGGCGCGGGACGCCCTCGCGCGAGCCGGGCTCCAGGGTGGCGACATCGACGCCGTCATCGTGTCCACCGTGACCTACTTCCACCAGACGCCGGCGGCCGCCGCGGTCCTCGCGGAACGGCTCGGCGCGACGCCGGCCGCGGCGTTCGACGTGTCGGCCGCATGCGCGGGGTACGCCTACGCGATCGCCCAGGCCGACGCGCTGGTGCGGGCGGGGGCGGCGACGCACGTCCTCGTCGTGGGCGCCGAGAAGATGAGCGACTTCATCGACCCGACCGACCGGTCCATCTCGTTCCTCCTCGGCGACGGCGCCGGCGCCGCGATCGTCGGGCCGTCCGACACCCCGGGGATCGGCCCGACGGTCTGGGGCTCCGACGGTGGCAAGGCGCAGGCGATCCGCCAGACGCACGCGTGGTCCGACCTGCGCGCCGACCCCTCCCTCGGCTGGCCCACGCTGCGCCAGGACGGGCAGAGCGTGTTCAAGTGGGCGGCGTTCCAGATGGCCCCCGTCGCGGCCAAGGCCATGGCCGAGGCCGGGGTCGGCCCGGGCGACATCGGCGCGTTCGTGCCGCACCAGGCGAACATGCGCATCATCGACCAGCTGGTCAAGCAGCTCCAGCTCCCCGAGACCGTCGCGATCGCCCGCGACATCGCCGAGACCGGCAACACCTCGGCGGCCTCCATCCCGCTCGCGACCCGACGCCTGCTCGACGAGGGACAGGCCCGCTCGGGCGACCTCTCCCTCCAGATCGGCTTCGGCGCGGGCCTCGTCTACGCCGCGCAGGTGGTCGTCCTGCCGTAGGGGAGAATCACCCCTGGACGGACGGCCGTACCGCCTCACGGACGGGACGACCGACGCCGTCGGCGGACCTGTCCGTCGCACGCACCACGTACCGCACCACCCCGGGACGCAAGTCC
Organism: Cellulosimicrobium sp. BMG9.22; assembly: GCF_059159975.1. Lineage (NCBI taxonomy): Bacteria > Bacillati > Actinomycetota > Actinomycetes > Micrococcales > Promicromonosporaceae > Cellulosimicrobium > Cellulosimicrobium sp. BMG9.22. The sequence goes on from NZ_JBZGBY010000003.1 coordinate 163,930, forward strand.
CGGGAACCGCCACCGGGACCGGTCGCCGCCGGCCCCACGACAAGGAGAAACCATGGCCTACACGGAGCAGGAAGTCCTCGCCGGCCTCGCCGAGATCGTCGCCGAGGAGACGGGTCTGCCCACCGACGCCGTCGCGCTCGAGAAGTCCTTCACCGACGACCTCGACATCGACTCGCTGTCGATGATGACGATCGTCACGCACGCCGAGGACAAGTTCGGGGTCCGCATCCCCGACGACGAGGTCAAGAACCTCACGACGGTCGGCGACGCCGTGTCCTACATCACGGGCGCCCAGGCCTGAGCAGGTCCGGCCTGCCCCGCAGGCCCTCGGGCGGGCCGGCTCACCCGCCGGCCCGCCCGTCCTCCGCCCCGCCGCAACCCACCGAGGAGCACCCATGCCCGCCGTCACTGAAGTCGTCGTCACCGGTCTCGGGGCCACCACGCCGCTGGGCGGGGACGTGCCCACGACCTGGGCCGCCGCCCTCGCCGGCGAGTCCGGGGCGCGCACCCTCGAGAACGACTGGGCCGAGCGCTACGAGATCCCGGTGACGTTCGCCGCGACCATCAAGGTCGACCCCGCCGAGGTGCTCGCCCGGCCCGAGATCAAGCGCATGGACCCCTCCACGCAGTACGCGATCATCGCGGCGCGCGAGGCCTGGGCCGACGCGGGCAGCCCCGAGGTCGACGGCGACCGGCTCGGCACCGTCGTGTCCTCCGGCATCGGCGGCATCTGGACCACGCTCGACGGCTGGGACACGCTGCGCGAGCGCGGCGCCCGGCGCATGCTGCCCATGACCGTCCCCATGCTCATGCCCAACTCCCCCACCGCGTACGTCTCGCTCGAGCTCGGTGCGCGCGCGGGGGCCCACGCGCTCGTCTCCGCCTGCGCGTCGGGCGCCGAGGCGATCGGCTACGGCGTCGACATGATCCGCGCGGGCCGCGCGGACGTCGTCGTCGCGGGCGGCACCGAGGCGACGATCCACCCCATGCCCATCGCCGCCTTCGCGGCCTCGCGCACGCTCTCGCTGCGCAACGACGACCCGCAGGGCGCGTCGCGCCCGTACGACGTCGACCGCGACGGCTTCGTCATCGGCGAGGGCTCGGGCGTCGTCGTGCTGGAGAGCGCCGAGCACGCCGCCGCCCGCGGGGCGCGCGTGTACGCACGGCTCGCAGGCGTCGGGCTCTCGTCCGACGCGTACCACATCACCTCCCCGGACCCCGACGGCCGCGGCCAGGTCGCCGCGATGCGCCGGGCGCTCGAGGAGGCCGGCGTGACGGGCCGCGACGTCGTCCACGTCAATGCCCACGCCACCTCGACGAAGGTCGGCGACCTCACCGAGACGCGCTCGATCCGCACGCTCCTGGGCGACGACGCCGACCACGTCCTGCTCTCGGCGACCAAGTCGATGACCGGCCACCTCCTCGGCGGCGCCGGTGCGCTCGAGTCGATCTTCACCATCAAGGCCGTCTCCGAGCGCCTCGCTCCCCCGACGATCAACGTCGCGAACCCCGACCCCGAGCTCCAGGTGCCGCTCGTGCGCGACACCCCGGCGGAGCTCCCGCAGGGCGACGTCGTCGCCATCAACAACTCGTTCGGCTTCGGTGGGCACAACGTCGCCCTCGCGGTGACGAGCGTCTGACCGGACCCCGGGCACACGCGAGAGGCCGCCTCCCCCTGCGGGGAGGCGGCCTCTCGCGTTCGTCGGGCCGTCGTCAGACGCCGGCCGTCGCGTCAGCCGACGCGGTGCAGCCAGCGCACGGGCGCTCCGGCGCCGGCGTAGCGGAACGGCTCGAGCTCGTCGTCCCACGCCTTGCCGAGCGCGAGGTGCAGCGCCTCGCGCATCGCCCGGGGCTCGCTCACCTGGTCGAGCGCGGCGCGGATGCGGTCCTCGGGCACGACGATGTTCCCGTGCACGTCCGTCACGGCGTAGAAGATGCCGAGGTCGGGCGTGTGGGACCAGCGACCGCCGTCGACGCCGTGGCTGGGCTCCTCGGTCACCTCGTACCGCAGGTGGGACCAGCCGCGCAGCGCGGACGCGAGCTTCGCTCCCGTCCCCTGCGGACCCTGCCACGAGTACTCGGCGCGGTAGAGGCCCCGCGCGGCGGGCTGCTCGGTCCAGTCGAGGGACACGCGCACGCCGAGGACGTTGCCCGCGGCCCACTCCATGTGTGGGCACAGAGCACGGGGTGCTGAGTGCACGTAAAGAACACCGCGGGTGATGGCACCGGCCATGTCTGCCTCCCTAGGTCGAGGTTGCGTCTTCCCCAACGTCCTCACCCAGGGTGGTTCCACAGCACGTCACAGGTCCGTCGCGGCGTGTCTCGTGCCCATCTTGCACGATACGGCGCGTTCGCGCGAGAGATTCGCCGGGCGAGCCCGATCGAGGTCCGGTGCCCGTCAGGTCGCCCCGCGGCGTCAGAGCTGGGCGCGCAGCTCCCGCATCGCCTTCTTGCGCACCGAACGGTCGAGCCGGTCGAGGTACAGCATCCCGTCGAGGTGGTCGCACTCGTGCTGCAGGCAGCGCGCCATGAGCTCGGTGCCCTCGACGACGACCTCGTTTCCGTCGAGATCCGTCCCCACGACGCGCGCGTACCAGGCGCGCCGCGTCGGGTACCAGAGGTCCGGGACGGAGAGGCAGCCCTCGTCGCCGTCCTGGTAGTCCTCGGACAGCTCGACGATGCGGGGGTTGAGGACGTAGCCGACCTCGTCGTCGATGTTCCAGGAGAACGCCCGGAGGTTGACGCCGATCTGGTTGGCGGCAAGGCCCGCGCGGCCCTCGTGGTCGACGGTCTCGACCAGGTCGGCGACGAGCGAGCGCACGCGGTCGTCGATGGTGGTGATCTCGTCGCAGGGGGTGCGGAGCACGGGGTCCGGGATGGTCCGGATCTCTCTCATCGCCATGCGCGCCATTCTTCCATGCGGACGAGCCGCAGCCGCCCCGGCGGTGTCGCGCGGGGCGGCGTCCAGCGCACGTCACGTGCACCTCACATGCGCGCGTACCGCGCCCGCGCGAACGAGTACAGTCCGTAGGCGGCGAACCCGAGCCCGACCGCCACGAGGAGCACCACCCCGAACGGCTGCGCGGCGACCGTGGCGAACGCCGCATCGAGCCCGCCCGCCTGCTGCGGGTCGTGCTGCACGGACGCCGCGACGAAGAGCCCGCCGAGCACGCCCAGCGCCACGCCCTTCGCGACGTACCCCACCCGGCCGAGGTGGACGACGGCGCGCCCGACATGGCCCCCGGTCCCCCCGCGCAGGTCCTCGAGGAACTTCTTCCGCCACCCCTTCACGACGTGGTAGACGCCCGCGACCACGATCCCGAGGCCGACCGCCCCGACGAGCAGCGTCCCGCCGGGCTTTTGCATGATCGAGGCGGTGAGGCTCTCCTCCTGCCCGGAGCCGCCCGAGCCTCCGGACACGACCTGGACCGCGAGCACACCGAGCGCGACGTAGACGATCGCCTTGCCCGCGGCCTTGAGCCGGTCCGAGGTCTCCAGACCGCCGGTCACGGCGACGGTGACCTGCCAGAGGCCCAGCGCGGCGAACGCGACCACGGCGAACCACAGGAGCACCGTCCCGCCGGGGGTCTGCGCGATCGCCGTCAGGGCGCCCGTCTGGTCGGCGTCCTGGCTGGACGCCGCACCGAGCGCCACCTGCACGGCCAGCACCCCCACGACGAGGTGCAGCAGGCCGCTCACCACGTAGCCACCTCGCGCGAGCAGCTCCAGCGTCTTGCTCTGCCGCACGCCTCGGGCCGCTGCCTTGCCCGCCGAGCTCACGTTCGATGTCACGTGTCCTCCTTGTGATCAGGACGCCGCCCCTCGCGCCGCCGGGTTCTCCGGCTCGCACACCATGCCAGACGGCAGCGGGCCACGCGCGCAGAAGCGGCGCGGGGGGATCGGTCGGTCGACGACGCCCTGGCCCCGACTCGGCGACGACAGGTCGTCCCGTCAGCGGCGGCCGTACTCCTCGTCGCTGACGTGGTCCAGCCACGTCACCACCTGGCCCGCGCCGTCCGCCTCCTGGATCGCGACGTGCGCCATGAACCGGTGCGGGGTGGCACCGTGCCAGTGCTCCTCCCCGGGCTCGACGTAGACGACGTCACCGGGTCGGATCTCCTGCACCTCGCCGGCGCGTCGGGCGACGTAGCCGACGCCGTCGGTCACGTAGAGGGTCTGTCCGTGGGGGTGGCTGTGCCAGGCGGTCCGGGCGCCGGGCACGTCGCCGTGCGGGCGGTACCTCACCTCGGTCAGACGGTAAGAAGCACCTTGGTGGCGCGGCGCTCGTCCATCGCACGGTAGCCCTCGGCGGCCTGCTCGAGAGGCAGGGTGAGGTCGAAGACCCTGCCCGGGTCGATCTTGCGGTCCCAGATGAGCTGGATCAGCTCGGGCAGGAAGCGACGGACCGGGGCCGGGCCACCGAGGATCTGCACCTGGGAGAAGAAGAGCAGCTCCCCGGGCAGCTCGACGTCGTGGGTGACGCCGACGAAGCCGACGTTCCCGCCGGGCCGCGTCGCGCCGATCGCCTGGACCATCGACTCCTGCGTGCCGACGGCCTCGATCACCGAGTGGGCTCCGAGCCCACCGGTGAGCTCCTTGATCCGGGCGACGCCCGCGTCGCCGCGCTCGGTGACGACGTCGGTCGCGCCGAAGTGCCGGGCGAGGTTCTGCCGGTCCTCGTGGCGGGACATCGCGATGATGCGCTCCGCGCCGAGCTGCTTGGCGGCGAGGACTCCCATGAGCCCGACGGCGCCGTCACCGACGACCGCGACCGTCCTCCCCGGGCCGGCCTGCGCGGCGACGGCCGCGAACCAGCCGGTGCCGAGGACGTCCGACGCGGCGAGCAGGTGCGGGACCAGGTCCGCGTCGGGCTGCCCGGGGGTGGCGACGAGGGTGCCGTCTGCGAAGGGGATGCGAGCCTTCTCGGCCTGGGTACCGATGGCGCCGTCGACGAAGATGCGGTGCACGCAGCTGGACGGGAAGCCGGCGCGGCAGATCTCGCACGTGCCGTCCGAGATGACGAACGAACCGACGACGAAGTCGCCGGGCTTGACGGTGGTGACCTCGGCGCCGACCTCCTCGACCACGCCGACGTACTCGTGGCCCATCGTCGCGTGGTCCACCTGGTCCGCGCCGCGGTACGGCCACAGGTCCGACCCGCATATGCAGGTCGCGGCCAGCCGGATGACGGCGTCGGTCGGGTCGACGATCGTCGGGTCCTCGCGCTCCTCGACGCGGACGTCGCCGGGGCCGTGCATGATCACTCCACGCATGAGTTCTCCTTCTCGGGTCGGTGGTCCCATCCTGCGCGAGATCTCGCCCGGCGGGGAGTGCCTGGTGAGGGGTGTACCGGCAGTGCACCTCTCGGCACGGACTCCCACGCCGTCACCGCCTGGCCTACCGTCGTGACATGGACAACCGAGCGGACGTGCGCGAGTTCCTCATGTCACGGCGCGCGAAGGTGACCCCCGAGGCGGCCGGCGTCGTCGGCGGGGCCAACCGGCGCGTCCCTGGCCTGCGGCGCAGCGAGGTCGCGATGCTCGCCGGCGTGAGCGTGGAGTACTACGCCAAGCTCGAGCGCGGCGCGATCGCCGGTGCGTCCGCGTCCGTCCTGGACGCCGTCGCGCGGGCGCTGCAGCTGGACGACACCGAGCACGCGCACCTGCTCGACCTGGCACGGGCCGCGGACGGCATCCCGTCGTCGGGCCGGCCGCGGCGTCGGGCGACCCGCTCCCCGTCCCCGCGCCCGAGCCTGCAGTGGGCGCTGTCCGCGATCACCGACGGTCGCGCAACAGCACGGTGGCGTGCGTGTGCCGCATCTCGTGGAACGTCAGGCGTGGCCGTTCGAGGTCGGCCTGCGCCTTCGTGAACGCTTTCGACGCGTAGCTGGGTCGAGCGGGCGCCCGTCCTCCCATGTGAACACGAGTCCTTCCGCGTCCTGCCACGCAGCACCGAACGAGAGGCGCGCGCCGACCTGCTCGCGACGCAGGGCACGTAGGCGGGCGACGGTCTCGCCGTCGAGCTTCACGGTGCGGCGCTCGTGGTTCTTCGGGTTGTCGTACGTGCGTGCCCCGTTTTTGCCGGCCTCGCCGAGTGCGCGCCGGTCGCCCGCGACGGAAGCGGGACCCACCCACAGCGCCGTTCCGAACGCCCGTTCGAGGCGCCTGTTAGCCGTTCGTTCGCACGACGCCCCGCCGACGCGGTGACGACGGCAGGGCGAGAGGCGCGCGCGGGGCGGAACGGCAACGATCTAGCGTGGTGCCCCGTCCGGGACTTGAACCCGGGGCCGAGAGATTATGAGTCTCCTGCTCTGACCAGCTGAGCTAACGGGGCGCGCGGTGAGCATATCGCCACCGCGCCCCGACGCCCGGCGTGCGCACGCGGAGCGGCTACCGTGGGGTCGTGCCCTGGTTCCGCCGCCCCGCCCTGCCCGACGCGGTCCGTCGTGCGCTCGACGTACCGGCCGCCGACCGCATCCTCGCCTCGGCCGAGCTCGTCGACGGCTCGTGGGCGGTCGCCACGCGCGCGGCGCTCGTGACGAGCGACGCCTCAGGCGGCACGGTCGCTCGCCGCCCGTGGTCCGACGTCGACCGCGCGTCGTACGCGCCCGACGCGGCCACGATCACGGTCTGGTGGGTCGACGGCTCCCCGGCGCTGGACCTGCCCCTCGCCGACGCCCGACGGACGTCGCTCGCACAGACCCTGCGCGAGCGGGTGCAGTCGTCGGTGGTCCTGGCGGAGACCGTGGCGTTCACCGCAGGGCGCACGGCACGGGTCGCGGTCCGTCGTGACGCCTCGGGTGGCCTCTTCTCGCAGGTCGTCGCAGACCCCGGCGTGGACCTGACGGATCCCGAGGTGACGGTTCGGGTCGACGCCGCCGAGGAGCGGGTGCGATCGGCGTCCGGACTACCCCTCTAGGCCTGCTAGAGTTTTTCCCGGCCGACACGGTGACACCGTGACCGCCATGATCGATCCCGCGTAGCTCAGCTGGCAGAGCATCCGACTGTTAATCGGACGGTCGTAGGTTCAAGTCCTACCGCGGGAGCCGCAGGCGAATTGCCCCTTACCAGGCACAAGACCGGTAAGGGGTTTCGTCGTCTCATCGCAGGCGCATCCCTCGAGCCCGCCGCTCGAACTGCTGGACGGGTACGTGCTCAGCGGGAACGCGAGTTGCCGCTGCCGAGCCGCACGCTCCAGACCTCGCCCTCGATCGTGACGACGTAGGCGGTCCCACGGACGATCTCGACCGACGTCGGACGGTCGAGCCCGTCGACGACGGGGTGCAGCGTGCCGTTCCGTCCGACCTTCATGAGCTGACCTGTGTCTGGGTCGGCCGGCGATCCCTCGGGATTCCCCGGCGTGAAGAATCCTTGCGCCAGCGCGTACAGCTCATGGCCATCGCTCTCGACGTCGACGAGCAGTCGGCCGCCGGACGCGATCTCCGTCCCGGACGACCGCCACGGTCGGAACGCTACGAGCCGCCCCTCCTCAGGCAGGTGCGGTACAGGGCCGGCCTGGGCGACGACGACGGTCCGGCCGATGGTCTCGAGGCCGGTGGGGACGACGTTGTCGAGGGCTACGAACTCCGTGATCGCGCCGCGCGGCGTCACGTGCAGCACTCGGTTGTGGTGACCGTCGGTGACGAGGAATCCGCCGCGGAACGGCTCCAGGGCGTACTGCAGGCCAGACGGCACGAAGAAGTCCGTCTCGGGCGGGTTCGCGACGGACCAGGCGCCGATGTCGGCGACGGGCGTAACGGCCCCGGAACGATCGATCCGGTACAAGCCGACGACGTCTGGTTCCACGAGAGTCACGAGGACGTACGCGGTGCGGCCGAGGAACGCGACGTCGACCGCCCCGCCCGGCGTCCCGGGCGGCTGGACCGGCAGGCCGGACGCGACGACCGACACAGCACCGGTTCGGCGGTCGACCCGGGAGACCTCCCCCGACGACGGTTCGGTCACGTAGAGCGCGCCATCCGGACCGATGGTGCTGCCGGCGCCACCCGACAGTCCGGAGGCCAGGAGCGACGGTTCGGCGGGTGCTGGCTCGGGTCGCGGTGGCGTCGCGACGGCGGCTGTCGCCGCGGTCGCGGCGAGGAGCGTAGACAGGACGATGGCGGTCACGCGGTGTGGGGTGCGCACAGGTACCCCTCCCTTGGGTGCGTCAGTGCACGGGTGGTGCGGGTCGGGCTCGGCGCACACAGGAGCATGTTTCGCGATGCCGGGTCGGGAAGCGTAGCGATGCCCCCTCGCGCTCGACACTACTCCTCGGGGCAGCTTCTGGTCCGGCTCCGGGCGCGAGTTCGGACGATCACCCCGCGCACAACGGCCAGGGGTCGGGATGTCAGGCGATCTCGCCCTCGCGCAGGGTGCGGCGCTCGGCCTCGAGGGTGAGCAGCGCGGCGAACGCCGCCTGGTAGGCGGGCGGGTCCGCCGCGGGGTCGAGGCGCTGCAGCCGGCTCTTCGCGTCGGCGATGCGCCGGGTGAGCCCCAGGTCGACGAGACCCCGCACGACACCCGCGACGTACCCGGCGACGACGTTCTCCCGGTCCTCCGGCAGCGGCGCGACGGCGAGCTCGGTCACCAACCCGCGTACGGGCTCGGCCGCCTGCTCGACGACCGCCTCGACCCAGTGCCCGTCGCCGAGGACCTTGCCCTCGCGCACGCCCCCGGCAGCCCGGACCGCGGCGTGGACGGCTCGCCACGCGGGGACGACGAACGCGTCCTCGCCGAGATCGTCGAACACCGCGGGGACGAACCGCGGGTACTGGAGCACCGCGACGAGCGCGAGGCGCTCGCGGCGCGCGACGGGGTCGCGCGGGTCGGGCGCAGGAAGCGCGGGCTCGGTGGGGTCCGACCCTGGCGACGCGTCCACACTCCCCTGGCGGGCGTCGCCGGGGCGGGACGTGCGCACAGGACCGGGGGCGCCCCGCTTCGCCGCGGCGGCGACCTCGCGCCGCACGCGCTCGGCGTCCATGCCGATCCACCCGGCGAGCATCCGGGCGTACTCGGGACGCAGCGCGGCGTCGCGGATGCCCGCGACCACCGGCGCTGCGGCGCGTAGCGCCCCGACACGGCCTTCCGCGGTGTCGAGGTCGAACGTCGCGAGCGTCGTGCGGATGACGAACTCGAACAACGGCTGGCGCCCGTCGACCAGGGCGCGGACGCCCTCCGGCCCGCGTGCCATGCGCAGCTCGCACGGGTCCATGCCGCTCGGCTCGACCGCGACGAACGTCTGCGCGTAGAAGCGCTGGTCCTCGCCGAACGCCCGCACGGCGGCCTTCTGTCCCGCCGCGTCGCCGTCGAAAGTGAACACGACCTCACCGCCGACCGACGCGCCCGAGGCGAGCTGCATGCCGCCGCCCGCCGTCGTGTCGCCGAGGAGCCTGCGCACGATGCGCGCGTGATCCGAGCCGAACGCCGTGCCGCACGTCGCGACGGCGGTCGTCACCCCCGACAGGTGGGCCGCCATGACGTCCGTATACCCCTCGACGACGACGACGCGCTTCTGCTTCGCGATCTCGCGCTTGGCGAGGTCGATGCCGTAGAGCACGTGCGACTTCTTGTAGAGCGTCGTCTCCGGGGTGTTGAGGTACTTGGGGCCCTGGTCCTCGTCGTAGAGGCGGCGCGCACCGAACCCGACGATCTCGCCGGTCACGTCGCGGATGGGCCACACGAGGCGTCCGCGGAACCGGTCGTAGATGCCGCGCTGGCCCTGGCTCATGAGCCCCGAGGCGATCAGCTCGGCCTGCGTGAAGCCGCGCCCCTGGAGGTGCCGCTGGAGGTTGTCCCAGCCGGTGGGCGCGTAGCCGACGCCGAAGTGCTCCGCGTCGGCGCGCTCGAAGCTGCGCTCGGCAAGGAACGTCCGCGCGGCGGCGGCGCCAGGACCGACGAGCTGCTCGGAGAAGTACTGCGCCGCGACGCGGTGCGCCTCGAGCAGCCGCTGGCGCTTCCCGGGCTCCTCGCGCTGCCGCGGCCCTCCCCCACCCGTGCCCGACTCCTCGTAGCGGAGCTGGATGCCGACGCGGTCGGCGAGGTACTCGACGGCCTCGGTGAACGTGAGGCCGTCGATCTTCTGCACGAACGAGATGACGTCGCCGCCCTCGCCGCACCCGAAGCAGTGCCAGCGCCCGACGCCCGGCCGCACGTGGAACGACGGCGAGCGCTCGTCGTGGAAAGGGCACAGGCCCTTGAGCGAGCCGACGCCCGCGGACTTGAGCGTGACGTGGGCCGAGACGATCTCGTCGATCCGCGCGCGGTCGCGGACGGCGTCCACGTCCTCGCGTCGGATCAGGCCTGCCACGACAGCGAGTCTATGCGTCCCGGAGGGTCCGGCGGGCGCCCGGTGGACGACGCCGGACCCGGCTCACGACACCGTGCCCGACCCCGCCCCGAGCTCTACCGCGAGCGCCGACCGGGATGCCGCGCACCGGCGTGCGTAGGCGGCCGGCGTCGTCCCGGTGGCGCGCGCGAAGTCGGTGCCGAGGTGCGCCTGGTCGTAGTACCCGACGCCGGTCGCGAGGGCCGCGAGGTCCTGTGCCGGGTCGGCCGCGATCAGGTCGGCGGCGAGGTGCACCCGGTGACGCTGCAGCACCCACTTGGGGCTCACGCCGACGTACGTCGCGAAGAGCCGCTGGAGCGAGCGCGTCGACGTGCCCGCCGCGTCGGCGAGCACGCTCACGCCCGCACCGGGCCCGACGTCGCTGCTCACCAGGGTGGCGAAGACCGTCGCGATCCGGTCGAGGTCGCGTGCCGTGCGCTCCGTGCGAGTCTGCGCCGCCCGGGCGCGCAGCAGCGGCTCGACGAGCGCTGCGGCCGCCTCGTCGTCGCCCTGTTCCGCACGGGCGACGGCGGCGGCGCCGATGCGTTCCGCCGTCGGGCCGAGGAAGGCCGACGCGGGGACCTGCACACCGGGGCGCACGGCGTCGGGGTGCCCGAGCAGCAGGCGGAACGCCCCCGGGCGCAGCTTGGTCCCGAGCACGGCGCCCGAGCCGGTCAGCGTGCGCTCGAACAACCCGGGCGGGACGCCGTGCGCGGCGTACCCGGACTCCTCGGCCACGACGTTCGCCACGGGGTGCGGCACGAGCACCTGCGTGAACGCCTCCCCCGGCGCCAGGTCCCAGCGCACGACCCAGTGCCGCTCGACGAGGTCCGCGAGGTCGGGCGCGGGCTCGATCCGGACGAGCTCGAAGCCTCCCCGCGCGGCGGCCGGGTCGACGAGGCCGCGCACGGACGTCGTGGGGCGTCGTCGCACGACGTCGTCCGGGGAGCGGTATGGATCGAACACCTGTCGCATTCCTCCAAGACTTGCACGGGCGACCGACACGAGCATGGTGTCGCGGGCACCGGCCCGCCACACCTGAACGAGGAGGACACCATGGAGATGTCGGCTCTGCACCCCAACGTCACGGTGAGCGGCGCGCGCGAGGCGATCGCGTTCTACGAGGCGGCGCTCGGCGCGGAGGTCGTCGACACCGTCACGGCAGGAGACGTCGTGATCCACTCGGACCTGCGGCTCACCTCGCCCACGGGGGTCTCGACGTTCACGGTCGCCGAGGCGTTCCCGCCGGACTCCGTCGCCCCCGAGCCGGGAGCGCCGACGCACGCGTCGTTCACCGTCCCGGTCGAGGACACGGACGCGGCGTACGCCCGTGCGGTCGCCGCCGGCGCGTCGAGCATCGCCGAGCCGTCCGACTGGTTCGAGGGCTTCCGCCAGGCCGCGGTGCGCGACCCGTTCGGGCACCGCTGGTTCTTCACGACGGTCGCAGACTCCGTGACGGCCGAGGACGTCCAGCGCGCGAGCGACGCGTGGATGAGCGAGCGTACGGACGCCTGAGGGCCCGGCCGCGCGGCGCCCGGCGAGGTCAGCCGGGCGGGCGCACGAGGCGCGCGTGGAACTGCATCGCGGAGACGTCCGTGAGCGAGGCGACCTGGTCGACGACGACGCGCAGCCGCGCGGCGTCGTCGGCCGCGTCCACCCAGTCGGCGGCGAACGACGGCTCGAGCGCGATGGGCGCCCGCTCTGACAAGACGTGCACGAGGTCGGCGATCACCTCGCGCTGGCGCTGGTAGAGCGGCTCCTGCTCGCGCGGAGCCATGACGTACGCGACGGCGACGCCCTTGAGCACGAGGATCTCGGCGACCGTCTCGTCCGGCACGACGAGACGCGCGGCGTAGCGCGTGAGGGGGCCGTCGCCGTAGAGCTCCCGCGTCGCGGCCTGCGCCGCGCCCGTGAACCGGCCGATGAGCTGGCTCGTCGCGTCCTTGAGCGCCGCCAGTGCGCGGCGCGACCCGTCGAACCCGGTGACGAGGTGGCCGGTCGACTGCAGCCGGCTGATCGCCGCGTCGAGCTCGGCCTCGTCGTAGGCGGTGCCGTACCAGGACCGTACGGCGCGCACGACGCGGGCGCGCTCGTCGGCGTCGTCGAGGACGGCGAGCTCGATGCGGCCGCCGACGATCGCGTCCTCGACGTCGTGCACGGAGTAGGAGACGTCGTCGGCGAGGTCCATGACCTGCGCCTCCAGGCACTTGACCTGGGACGGCGCGCCCGCACGGAGCCAGTCGAACACCGGGCGGTCGTCCTCGTAGACGCCGAACTTGTGCGTCGGTCGCCCGTCGGCGCGCAGCGGCGCCTCTCCCGCGCCCCACGGGTACTTGACGCTCGCGTCGAGGCTCGCGCGCGTGAGGTTGAGCCCGTACGAGCGCCCCTCGGAGTCGACCACCTTCGGGTCGAGGCGCGTGAGCAGGCGCAGGGTCTGGGCGTTGCCCTCGAACCCGCCGATGTCCACCGCGAGGTCCGCGAGCGCCCGTTCGCCGTTGTGGCCGAACGGGGGGTGGCCGAGGTCGTGCGCGAGGCACGCGGTGTCGACGATGTCGGGGTCGCACCCGAGCGCCTTGCCGATCTCGCGGCCCACCTGGGCCACCTCGAGCGTGTGCGTCAGGCGCGTGCGCACGAAGTCGTCGCTGCCCGGGCCGAGCACCTGCGTCTTGGCGCCGAGGCGTCGCAGCGCGGACGAGTGCACGATGCGCGCGCGGTCGCGCTCGAACGGCGTGCGCGCCCGCGACTTGGGGGGCTCGACGAACCACCGCTCGGTGTCGGAGTCCGTGTACGACGCCGTGCCCTCCTCCCCGCGTGCCGGGCGCGGCCTGGTCCCCACGACCGCGGGGTCGAACGCCTCCTGCTCGAACGTCTGCACCCGGTCAGCGTAGCGACCGCCGCCTCACGCGACGGGACGCGCGCTCGTCGCGCGGCGCACGCCACCCAGCACCAGGTCGCGGACCACCGGCAGGCTCGTCACGCCGTCGGACGCGATGAAGTGCCCCGCGCCCGGAACGGCGACCACGTCGGCCCCGAGTCGCCGCGCGAGGTCGTCCGACGCCGCGGGCGCGACGATCCGGTCGTCGTCGGACCGCACGACGACCCGAGCCGCGATCCGCGGGGCGACCCGTTCGACGTCCACGTCGGCGGCGAGGTAGCCGGCGAGCGACGGCAGCGACGGGAGCGGACCGGCGAAGCCCGAGACGAGGACGAGACCGCCGAGGGACCACGGTCGTGCGAGCCCCGCAAGGACGCGCAACGTCGTGACGCTCCCCAGGGAGTGGGCCACGACCCAGGTCCGCTCGTCGGGAGCTCCGAGCGCTTCTGCCACCGTCGACTCCCATGCCGCGGCGACGGGTGCGTCCGGACCCGGCAGGCGCACCACCTCGGTCGCGACGCCCTCGGCCCCGAGCTCGTCGGCGAGCCAGCGGAACCAGTGGTCCTCCGGCGTGGCACCGAAGCCGGGCACGACGACGACGCGCTCGGGATCGGAGTGGGAATGGACCGGCCCGGCCGGCGTTGTCCGTGTCATGCCGTGACGGTAGAGGGTCACGCAGGCGTGAGGGTCAAGACGAGGCGACACGAGGAGTGACGTGCTGATCGGGGAGCTGTCGCAGCGCACGGGGATCAGCCGTCGCGCGCTGCGCTACTACGAGGAGGAGGGACTTCTCGTCCCGAAGCGGACCGCGAACGGCTACCGGCACTACCACGCGGACGCTCCCGTCGTCGTCGCGCAGATCCAGGGGCTGTTCGCCGCCGGGCTCGACTCGGCGGACGCCCGCAGGTACCTGCCCTGTGCGCGAGGCACGGCGCCACGGCTCGAGCTGTGTCCCGCGCTGCGGTCCCGTCTCCTCGAGCGCGCCGCCGAGCTCGAAACGCGGGAGGCAGCCCTCGCGAGGCAGCGCGCGACGCTCACCGCCCACCTCGCCGGCGGATGACCATCAGCCGGGTCAGGCGCGGTCGGCCAGGCCGCGGTAGACGCCGGTGCGCAGCTCGCCCGCCCACTCGTCGGCCAGCGGCATGCTGAGGTCGTACGCGACGGCGATCTCCACCTCGACGTCGTACGGGACGCGCACGTGCTGGATCGCGAACGGCGCCGGGTCCGGCGAGCCGGGCACGCCCTCGAGGATCGCGTAGACCGGGGTCGGCTCGTCCAGCGGGTTGCCGACGCTCCCCACGTTGAACAGCGTGCGTCCGCGGTACGTCTCGATGTACGCGTCGTGGACGTCGCCGTACCCGACGACCGTCGGCTCGGGGCCGGGGCCGGTGAGGTCCGTCGTCGCGAACATGCCCGCGAACTCCTCCGGCGTGTGGTGGAAGTGCACCTTGGCGTGCACGGACGCCGCCGAGGCGTGGAAGAGGCGCACCCGTCGGCCGCTGAGCAGCAGGTCGTGGCTCAGCGGGAGGGTCGCGAACCACACGCGCTGGTCCTCGCGCAGCTCACCACTCCACCACACGTGCTCGGGCGGCCCGTCGTCGGGCGTGCCGGGCAGGAAGTCCTCCCAGTTGCCCCGGACGTTCACGGCGCAGACCTCGCGGCACCGGTCGACGACCGCCTGCCCGCGCGGGCCCTTGCCGACCATGTCGCCGAGGTTGAGGACCTGGCTCACCCCGCGTGCGGCAGTGTCGGCGAGCACCGCCTCGAGAGCGGACAGGTTGCCGTGGACGTCCGAGAGGATCGCGATGCGCTCGACGTTCACGGCGCGATCCTGCCACGCGGCTCCCGTGCCGAGAAGTGCGGATCCGCCCCCGATCCGGGCAGTTCGGGGGCGGAAGCTCACTTCTCGGCAGGTCGCGAGGCGCTCAGGCCAGTCGCCACACCCCGACGGCCGGGCCGTCTCCCGCGAGCCGACGGGCGCCGTCGTGCACGGACAGCTCGAGCGTGCCGTGGAGGCGCTCCGCCTCCGGACCCACGAGCGCAGGGTGCAGCGCGACACCGTCCCACGGGGCGCGCGCGAGCGCGACGAGCACGCGCTCGTCCGGGGTCTCGCGCAGGTAGACGAGCGCATCGTCGTCGACGTGCACCCAGCGCAGGCCGCCGCGGCGCAGGGCCTCCGAGCCACGCCGGACGGCGATGAGCGCGCGGTACAGGTCGAAGGTCGCCGCGTCCCAGCGGTCGAGGCGGCCCGGACCGTCCCACGGCATCGTCGCGCGGCCGTGCTCGCCGTTGAGGCCCGTGAGCCCCACCTCGTCCCCCGCGAACACCACCGGGGTGCCGGGGTAGGTGAGCAGGAGCGTCGCCGCGACCTCGACCATCTCGCGCGAGCCGACGATCGAGCGCAGGCGCGGGGTGTCGTGCGAGCCGAGCATGTTCCACTGCGACGCCGTGACGCGCCACGGCAGCACGGCGTCGAACTCGCGCATCGTCGCGACGACGTCGCGGCCGCCGCGACGGGGCGTGCGCACCGGGAGGCCGAGGTAGGGGACCTGCGAGTCCTGCGGCGACAGCCACGTCCAGGCCGGGCGCGTGAAGGCCGAGTAGTTCATGTTCGCGTGCCAGCCGTCGCCCGCGAGGTCGCCCGAGGCGTCGTGGAAGTGCTCCGCGACGAGCGCCGCCTCCGGGTTGATGCCCTGCATCGTGGCGCGCAGGCGGCGTGCGACCTCGAGCGTGCGGTCCTCGGCGCCGTAGCGCCCGGTCATGTTCGCGACGTCGATGCGCCAGCCGTCCAGCCCGAACGGCTCGCCCAGATAGCGCCCGACGACGGATCCCGGGCCGTCGATCATGCGCGCCCCGAGCTCGGCCGAGCCGTAGGAGAGCTTGGGCAGGGACGCGACCTCGAGCCACCCGACGTACCCGGGCTCGCCCTCGGTCCAGTAGTAGAAGTCGCGCTCGGGTGCCGCGAGGTCCGCCCGCGCCCGCGCGAACCACTCGTGGCCGTCGCCCGTGTGGTTCGTCGTGAGATCGCCCATGACGCGCAGGCCGCGAGCGCGCGCGGCGCGGATGAGCGACGCGTACGCGTCGTCGCCGCCGAGCAGCGGGTCGACGTGGTCGAACGTGCTCGCGTCGTAGCGGTGGTTGGACCGGCCGGGGAACACCGGCGTCGTGTAGAGCGTCGTGACGCCGAGCGCGAGGAGGTGGTCGAGCCGCTCCTCGATCCCGGCGAGGTCGCCGCCGTAGAACTGCGTGCCGACGTCGGGCCCCGCGCCGTGCGGCTCGTCGTCCCAGGCCGCCGGGACGGCCCAGTCCGGCAGCGGTCGCGCGTCGGCGGCCGCGGACCGCGCGAACCGGTCCGGGAAGACCTGGTACACGACGCCGTCGCGCATCCACGCGGGCGCGCCGTCGTGGACGGTGACGCGGAAGTCCGCGGCGTCCGGCACGTCGCGGTCCCACGTGCCGCGCCCGTTGAGCCAGCGGTAGCCGCGCGGCCCCTCGTCGAGGAAGAACCGGTAGCTCGTCACGGGGTTGTGCACGAGGACGTCGGCGACGTACCAGTCCTCGTGCTCGTCCGAGCGGTCGAGCCGCGCGGGCGACAGGCGGGGCTCGCCGTCGCGCACGGTGCGGAGCCAGACGTCGCGCACCCCCGTGGCTCCGCCGGTTCGAGGGACCCGCACGCGGACCGGGACCGTGTCCCCGAGGGAGGGCACTCCCTCGGAGACGTACAGCGCCGAGCCGTCGTGGTGGGCGCCGGGCGTGACGAGGTCGCGCACAGGGGTCAGCCCTTCACCGAGCCGGCGGTGAGGCCGCCGACGATGTACTTCTGCAGGTAGAGGAACAGCGCGAGGACCGGCAGCGCGGTGATCACGGCACCCGCCGTGAACAGGCCCCAGTTGGCTTCCTTGAGCGAGGACACCCACCCGTAGAGGCCCACGGCGAGCGTCCAGTTGCTCTCGGACGTGAGCACGATGCGCGCGATGATGAACTCGCCGAACGTGCTGATGAAGGAGAGCAGCGCGACCACCGCGAGGATCGGCGCGACGAGGCGCAGGATGATCGTCCAGTAGATCTGGCTGTGCGTCGCGCCGTCGATCTTGGCGGCCTCGTCGAGCTCGCGCGGGACCGTGTTGAAGAACCCGTACATGAGGAACGTGTTCACGCCCAGGGCGCCACCCAGGTAGACCGCGATGAGCGCGATCTTGCTGTTGAGCCCGAGCGCGGGCACGACGTTCCCCAGCCCGAGGAGCAGCAGGAAGATCGCCACGAACGCGAGCATCTGCGGGAACATCTGCACGATGAGCAGCGACGTGAGGCCCGCGCGGCGCCCCGCGAAGCGGAACCGGGAGAACGCGTACGCCGCCGCGGCGCCCATGAGCACGGTGCCGACCGACGTCGCGACGGCGATCACGAGCGTGTTGGCCATCCACGTCCAGAACATCGTGGTGCCGAGCTGGGCGTAGTTCGAGGTGCTCACCTCGGCGAACAGCTCGTTCGAGCCGGTGAGCGTGCCGTTCTCCGACAGCGACGCGGACAGCACGTACACGAGCGGGAAGGCGGCGTACACGACCGCGAAGACGCCGACCACGTGGCGCCAGCCCAGCTCGGAGAACCAGCGGCCCGGCTTCATGCGGTTCCGCGACGCGGCGCCCGTGGCGGGAGCGTCGACGGCCGGGGAGGTGTGCGTGGTCGCCATCAGCTGATCTCCTCGAACTTGCGGGTGCTGCGGAACGCGATCGCGGAGATCGTGCCCACGATCAGGAAGATGACGATCGAGAGGGCGCTCGCGAGCCCGAAGTCCTTCGCGGCCGAGCCGTCGACGCCGGAGATCGAGTACACCATCGAGATGAGGATGTCCGTGTGCCCGAGCGGGACGGACGCGTCCGCGAACCGTGGACCGCCCCCGGTGAGCATGTAGATGAGCGTGAAGTTGTTGAAGTTGAAGGCGAACGACGAGATGAGCAGCGGCGCCGTCGCGATGAGCAGCAGCGGCAGCGTGATCGCGCGCCACGTGCGCCAGCGCCCCGCGCCGTCGATCTTCGCCGCCTCCATGACGTCACCCGGCAGCGACTGCAGCGCGCCCGTGCAGATGAGGAACATGTACGGGAAGCCGAGCCACAGGTTCACCCCCAGCACCGCGAGCTTCGCGAGCCACGGGTCGGTGAGCCACGGGATCTCCGCGCCACCCAGAAGGACGTCGTTGACGAAGCCGAAGCGCGTGTTGAGCAGCCCGGACCACAGCAGGGCCGCGAGGAACCCCGGGATCGCGTACGGCAGGATCATCAGCGTCCGGTAGACCTTGCGCCCGCGCATGCGCGTGTCGTTGAAGACGATGGCGAGGAACAGGCCGAGCAGGAACGTCGAGGCGACCGAGACCACGGCGAAGACGACTGTCCACAGCAGGATCTTCACGAACGGCTCGGCGTAGCGCGCATCGGTGAAGGCCGTGACGAAGTTGTCGAACCCGACCGGTACCCGCCAGCCGACCGCGAGGGTCTCGCCGGTGGGGGACTCGAGCTGACCCTCGTCGTTCGGGGTGTACGTCTGCCCGGTCGTCGTGTCGGTCATGGTGTCCGTCGCCGCGTCCCACTCGAGCGCGGACGTGTAGACGTAGCCGGTCCGCGCGTCGGTCGTGCGGATCGACCCGTCCTCCGGGTCGTCCGAGACGGGCACGCGGAGGTCGGTCACCTCGCCCTGCCGCTGGAGCACCTGGTCGCGCGGCAGCACCTCGAAGCCGGGGACCGCCGTCGCGCGCCCCTCCTCGACCGTGGCGTCGGGGGCGACCTCGAGCGGGCGGTCGGGCGTCCCGACCTCGACGTCGCCGTCCTCGGTGACGACCGCGAAACCGAGCGCGTCGCCGTCGGAGATCACGGTGAGCGCCGACGACGGCGAACCCTCGACGCGTCGCTCGTTCTGGATGAGGAGGGCGTCGACCGCCTGCTCCTTGGTCCCGTTGTGACCGGTGCCGTAGTTCGTGAAGGCGACGTAGCCGGTGTAGCCGACGACGAAGATCTGGTAGACGAGGAGGAAGATCAGCCCCGGCAGGATGTACTTCAGCGGCAGCGCGCGCTTCGAGAAGTAGACCCAGTTCGCCACGGCGAGCATCGCGACCGAGGCGGCGAGGATGCCGTACGAGCCCTCGGTCCACGCCGACCAGACCACGTAGACGCCGAGCGCGTCGACGACGGCCATGAGCACGAGCTTGACGAAGAACCCCGGCCCGTAGTCCCGCGCGTGCGAGGAGTCCGCCGCGCGCAGCCCGCGTGCGCGGCGCGGCGGCGGGCCTTCGGCTCCGGGGGTGCCGACGCCCGCGTCGGCCGTCGTCTGAGGGGCGGACATCGTGGTGCCTCCGGGGTCGTGGACGCGGCTCGTCCCGCGTCTCGGTACTGCGTCGCGGCCCGTTCCGGGCCGCGGATGGCGACGCGCCGTCGCGGTGCGCAGGAGGCCTGCGCACCGCGACGACGGTCGGCCGGGACCGGCCTGGACGGCCGGATCGGCTGGGTCAGCCGTCGATCGCGCCCTGGATGTCGGCGATCATCTTGTCCCATGTCGGCACCGGGTCGGCCCCGCTGACGATCGCGGCCTCGGTGACGCCCCAGAAGCTCCACACGGACGCCATCTCGGGGATCGAGGGCATCGGGACGGCCTCGGCGCCGACGGCGCGGAAGCCCGCGACGATCGGGTCACCCTCGGCGGCCGTGTCGGCCGCGGCCGTGAGCGCCGGCGGACGGTTGCCCGCCTCGTACAGCGCGAGCTGCGCCTCCTCGGTGGAGAGGAAGTTCACGAGGAAGTCGTTCGCGACGATCGCGTTCTCGCTCTCGGCGCTCAGGTAGAAGCCCTGGACGCCGACGAACGGCTGAGCCGCCTGGCCGCCCGCGGTGGGGATCGGGTCGATGGAGAGGTCGAGCCCCTCGAACGACTCGATCATCCAGGGGCCACCCACGATGAACGGCGACTGGCCGTTCTTGAACGCCTCGACGGAGATGTCGTAGGTCGTGTCCTGGCTGAGCACGCCCGCCGCGCCCTGCGCGCCGAGCCACTGCGCGAACGCCTGGCCCTCCGGGCCGCCCATCGCGAGCTCGGAGGAGTAGCTGCCGTCCTCGTTCTGCGTGAAGACGGGGGCGCCGAACGACGTCTGGAACGGGTAGTGCGTGTACGGGTCGCCATCGGCGCCGTCGGACTGAAGGAGGATCGGGAACTGCGTCCCGGCGGCCTGGCCGGCGGCGACGGCCTCGTCCCACGTCGCGGGAGCGGTCGGCGCGAGCGCCGTGTTGCGGATGAGGGCGATGTTCTCGATCGCGTACGGGAGGCCGTAGACCTGGCCGTCCTGCGTGAACGCCTGGATCGAGACCTCCTCGAACTCGGCCGCCTTGTCGCCCAGCTCGAGCGGGGCGACGACGCCGTTCGTCGTGAGCTCGCCGAGCCAGTCGTGCGCGCCGACGGTGATGTCGGGGCCCTCGCCCGTCGGGACCTGCGCGAGGAAGTCCGCCCGGATGTCCTCGAAGTTCTTGAGCACGACCTCGACGGCGGTACCCGTCTCGGCCTCGAAGGACTCTGCCGCTGCGGTCACGGCGTCCTGACGCGTCTCGTCGACCCAGACGGTGAGCGAGCCGCTCGCGGAGGTGTCCTCGGCGCTCGGCTCGTCGGTGGTCTCGTCGCCCGAGCCGCCGGACGAGCAGGCGGCCAGCGCCAGCGTCGTGGTCAGCGCGGCGGCGAGAAGGATGCTCCGTCGCATCAGTGGTCACTCCCAGCATGTTGCAGTGCGATGGCGGCCCCTGCCGGCTCGCGCCGACCGTGGCCCTGATGCGAGGACCGTAGAACGCGAGGTGGCACACGTGCAAGTCGTTGCGGTAACTTTCATGCAACGCTTTGCAGGGCGCCGTCCGGCGTCCGCCCGCCTCCACCGGCCGACGGCCCGCGCTCCACCCCAGGAGCCGACCGCTCGCCGACCGGACGACCAGGACGAGGAGGTCCGGTGTCACCTACGCTTCCCCATGTGCGCACCCGTCTCAGCGATCTCGCCGCCCAGGCCGGCGTCTCCACCGCGACGGTCTCGCGCGTCCTCAACGGCAAGCCCGGCGTCGCGGGCGAGACCCGCCAGGCGGTGCTCGCCGCGCTCGACGTGCTCGGCTACGAGCGGCCGTCGACGCTGCGCACCCGCTCGGCCGGCCTCGTCGGCCTTGTCGTGCCCGAGCTGACGAACCCCGTCTTCCCCGCGTTCGCCCAGACGATCGAGTCGCTGCTCTCCGAGCACGGGTACACCCCGCTGCTGTGCGCGCAGTCCCCCGGCGGCACGACCGAGGACGACTACGTCGACATGCTCATGGACCACACCGTCGACGGGATCGTCTTCGTGTCCGGCCTGCACGCCGACACCCAGGCGAGCCACGAGCGCTACGAGCGCCTGTGCAGCCGCGGCATCCCCACCGTCCTGGTCAACGGCTACACCGAGGGCATCGACGCACCCTTCCTGTCCACCGACGACGTGGCGAGCGTCGAGCTCTCGGTGCGCCACCTGGTCTCGCTCGGCCATCGCCGGATCGGCCTCGCGATCGGCCCGGACCGTTTCGTCCCCGCCCGGCGCAAGCGCGCCAGCTTCGCGGAGTCGCTCGTGCGGCACGACCTGGCAGCGGACGAGGCCGAGGCCGCAGAGCACGTCGTGACCACGCTCTACACCGTCGAGGGCGGCCAGGCCGCGGGCGGCGAGCTCATCGACTCCGGGCACACCGCGATCGTCTGCGGCTCGGACCTCATGGCGCTGGGCGCGATCCGGGCGGCGCGCTCGCGCGGCCTGCGCGTGCCGGACGACATCTCGGTCGTCGGGTACGACGACTCACCGCTCATCGCCTTCACCGACCCGCCTCTCACGACGGTGCGCCAGCCCGTGTCCGCGATGGCGCGCGCCGCGGTCAGCGCGCTGCTCACCGAGATCGCCGGCGAGCGAGCGCCCCGCACCGAGCTGCTCTTCCGGCCCGAGCTCATAGTGCGCGACTCCACGGGCGCCGCACCGGCACGGTCGGCTGCAGAGGCCGTCACGCCCGCCCCGAGCCCCCCGACCGACTGACCGCAGGCGCCCGGGGCCGACCGTCCGGGTGCCCTCCACGGACCGGTCGGCGTGCGCCGTCGGACACCCGCAACGCGCACCGCAAGCGCTTACACTCGATGGCGGGATCGGCGCGCCACGCTCGACGGACCATCCTGAAACCGACGAAGACACTCACGTGAGGACCGACAGCTCGATGACTCGTATCGATTCGACGCCGACCGCCACCGCCCCGGCGCCGACACCCCTGGCCAGCGGCGCGCTCGTCCACGCCGGACCCGGCGAGGCGCCCGAGTGGTGGCGCGAAGCGGTCATCTACCAGGTGTACCCGCGCTCGTTCGCGGACGGGGACGGGGACGGCATCGGCGACCTGCCGGGCATCACCTCGAAGCTCGACCACCTCGCCGAGCTCGGGATCGACGCGGTATGGCTGAGCCCGTTCTTCCGCTCGCCGCAGAAGGACGCCGGGTACGACGTCGCCGACTACCGCGACGTCGACCCCTTGTTCGGCACGCTCGCCGACTTCGACGAGCTCCTCGCCCAGGCGCACGCCCGCGGTCTCCGCGTGATCGTCGACCTCGTCCCGAACCACACGTCCGACCAGCACGCGTGGTTCCAGGCGGCGCTCGCCGCCCCGGAGGGATCCGCGGAGCGCGCGCGCTACGTCTTCCGCGAGGGCAACGGCGAGCACGGCGAGCTGCCCCCGAACAACTGGCAGTCGATCTTCGGCGGCCCCGCGTGGACGCGCGTCACGGCCGGACAGGGTGCGCACCCCGTGACCGGAGCCGCCGACGAGGCCCCGGGGCAGTGGTACCTGCACCTGTTCGACTCGACGCAGCCGGACCTGAACTGGGAGAACCCCGAGGTGCGCGCCGAGTTCGAGCAGGTCCTGCGCTTCTGGCTCGACAAGGGCGTCGACGGGTTCCGCATCGACGTCGCCCACGGCATGATCAAGGCCGACGGCCTGCCCGACTGGGACGGGTCCGTGTCGATGGTCGAGGGCACCGAGGGCAGCACGGAGACCGACCCGGGCGCCCCCGAGGACGGGTCCACCGGCGCCGGGAACGCCGGCCCGATGTTCGACCAGGACGGCGTGCACGAGATCTACCGCGACTGGCACCGCGTGCTCGCGGAGTACGACGGCGACCGTGCCCTCGTGGCCGAGGCGTGGGTCGAGCCGCTCTCGCGCCTCGCGCGCTACGTGCGCCCGGACGAGATGCACCAGGCGTTCAACTTCTCGTTCCTCACCACCATGTGGTCCGCAGCGCCGCTGCGCACCGTCATCGCCGCGTCCCTGCACGCGAACGACGAGGTCGGCGCCCCGACGACGTGGGTCCTGTCCAACCACGACGTCGTGCGCCACGCGTCGCGGCTCGGGCTCGCCGAGCCGGGCCTGCGCCCGAACGGGATCTTCGCGCACGACCCCCAGCCCGACGAGGAGCTCGGCCTGCGCCGCGCGCGCGCTGCGTCGGTGCTCATGCTCGGCCTGCCCGGGTCCTCCTACCTCTTCCAGGGCGAGGAGCTGGGCCTGCCCGAGCACACCGCCCTGCCCGACGACGTCCGCGAGGACCCCGCGTTCTTCCGCACCGCCGGTGCCGAGGCAGGCCGCGACGGGTGCCGCATCCCGCTCCCCTGGCAGGCCGACGCGCCCGGCAACGGGTTCGGGCCCACCGGCAAGACGTGGCTCCCGCAGCCCGAGGCCTACGCGCGCTACGCCGCCGACGTGCAGCGCGGCGTCGAGGGGTCGACGTACGAGACGTACCGCACCGCGCTCGCGACGCGCCGCGCCGAGCACCTCGGCGCCGGCACGCTCGCGTGGGTCGAGGACCTCGCCGACTCGGCCGACGTGATCGCGTTCCGCAATCGCGACGTCGTCGTGCTCGCCAACCTCGGCACCGAGCCGGTCGTGCTGCCGCACGGGGCCGAGGTGCTCGTCGCCTCCGGCCCGGTCCTCACCGACCGTTCCGCCGACCCGCAGGTGCGCGTCCCGTCCGACACGACGGTCTGGCTCCGCGCGGTCTGACGCGCCGAGCCGTCCCGCCGCGAACGGCCGGGGTCCCGGAAGGGGACCCCGGCCGTCGTCGTCCGGCGGCCTGCGTTCTGCAGCGTCGAGGACGGCTCCGTCGACGGCTCAGCCGCCCGAGACGCTCAGCTCGGCCTCGCGCAGACGCGCGGAGTGCTCGGCGTCGAGCTCGCGCGAATCGAGCCAGCCGTACGGCAGGTGCGGGGTCTTGGGCGACCCCGCTCGCCCGCGCTGACCCTCGGCCGCCTCGCCCGGGTAGGGCGCGTCGAGGTCGAGGTCGTCGAGCAGGCCGCGCAGCTCCGTGAGGGTCGAGACCATCGCGAGCGAGCGGCGCGCGTCCCCGCCGACCGCGTAGCCCTTGAGGTACCACGCCATGTGCTTGCGCAGGTCGCGCATGCCCTTGCCCTCGTCGCCGTCGAAGTACTCGATCATCAGCTCGCCGTGGCGGTAGATCGTCTCGGCGACCTCGCGCAGCCCAGGGCGCACGCGCTCGGGGCGACCCGCGAACGCTGCCGCGAGGTCCGCGAACAGCCACGGCCGGCCCTGGCACCCGCGGCCGACGACGACGCCGTCGCACCCCGTCTCGCGGACCATGCGCACGGCGTCCTCGGCGGACCAGATGTCGCCGTTGCCGAGCACCGGGACGCTCGTGACCGCCTCCTTGAGTCGGGCGATCGCCGTCCAGTCCGCGGTCCCGGAGTAGTGCTCGGCGGCCGTGCGCGCGTGCAGCGCGACGGAGGCGACACCGAGGCCCTCGGCGATGCGGCCGGCCTCGAGGTAGGTCAGGTGGTCGTCGTCGATGCCCTTGCGCATCTTGACCGTGACGGGCACCCCGTACGGACGGGCGGCCTCGACGGCCTCGCGCACGATGGACGTGAACAGGTCGCGCTTCCAGGGGAGCGCCGCTCCCCCGCCGCGGCGCGTCACCTTGGGCACGGGGCAGCCGAAGTTGAGGTCGACGTGGTCCGCCCGGTCCTCGGAGACGATGATCCGCACGGCCTCGCGCACGGTCGCCGGGTCGACGCCGTACACCTGGGCCGACCGCGGGACCTCGTCCGCGCCGAAGGTCACGATGCGCAGCGCCTCGGTGTTGCGCTCGACGAGCGCGCGGCTCGTGACCATCTCGGCGACGTAGAGGCCGGGGTGCTGGCCCCCGCTGGCGCCGGCCTCGCGGCAGAGCGTGCGGAACGCCCGGTTGGTCACGCCGGCCATGGGGGCGAGCACCACGGGGGTGTCGACGACGATCGGGCCGATGCGCAGCGGGGCGAGGATCGGCTCGGTGACGCCGCTGGTGGCGGCGTCGCTGGCCGTGCTGAGTACGGTGGTTGGAGCGGTCACGCGCTCCATTGTCCCACCCGGTCGGCGACCGACCGTGAGAGCCGCTTCGACGAGCGGGGTTCGGCGACCCGTGCCAGGGTGAAGAGGTCCGGCAATACCGGCCGGACACTGACGAAAGGGACGACATGCCTCTCTGGCTCATCCTGGTCATCGTCGGCGCCGTGCTCCTCATCCTCGGCGTCGCCATCGAGGCCGCGCAGGTTCTCATCTGGATCGGCATCATCGTGCTGGTCGTGAGCCTCGTGATCGGCCTGCTCAACCGGGCGAAGGGCGCGGCCCGCTAGCGGAGCCGCAGGGGGCGAGCGCGTCCCGAGACGCGACGGAGGGGCGGGACCGACACGGTCCCGCCCCTCCTCTGCGCCGCGCGTCAGGCGCCCAGCAGGTGCCCGGCGAGGTACTCGGTGACCTTGTCGAGCGACACGCGCTCCTGGGCCATCGAGTCGCGGTGGCGGATCGTCACGGCCTGGTCGTCGAGCGTGTCGAAGTCGACGGTGATGCAGAACGGCGTGCCGATCTCGTCCTGACGGCGGTAGCGGCGGCCGATCGCCCCGGCGTCGTCGAAGTCGACGTTCCAGTACTTCCGCAGCTCCGTCGCGAGGTCCTTCGCCTTCGGCGAGAGCTGCTCGTTCCGGCTGAGCGGGAGGACGGCGGCCTTGACCGGAGCGAGGCGGTGGTCGAGGCGCAGGACGGTGCGCTTGTCGACGCCGCCCTTCGCGTTGGGCGCCTCGTCCTCGGTGTACGCCTCGACGAGGAACGCCATGAGGGAGCGCGTCAGGCCGGCGGCCGGCTCGATGACGTAGGGGACCCAGCGCTCGTTCTTCGTCTGGTCGAAGTACGACAGGTCCTTGCCGGAGTGCTCCGCGTGCGTCTTGAGGTCGAAGTCGGTGCGGTTCGCGATGCCCTCGAGCTCGCCCCACTCGGAACCCTGGAACCCGAAGCGGTACTCGATGTCGACCGTGCGGGTCGAGTAGTGCGACAGCTTCTCCTGCGGGTGCTCGAAGAGGCGCAGGTTGTCGCGCGAGATGCCGAGGTCGACGTACCAGTCGGTGCGCGTGTCGATCCAGTACTGGTGCCACTCGGCGTCCGTGCCGGGCTCGACGAAGAACTCCATCTCCATCTGCTCGAACTCGCGCGTGCGGAAGATGAAGTTGCCCGGCGTGATCTCGTTGCGGAACGACTTGCCGATCTGGCCGATGCCGAACGGCGGCTTCTTGCGGCTCGCGCCCATGACGTTGGCGAAGTTCACGAAGATGCCCTGCGCCGTCTCGGGGCGCAGGTAGTGCAGCCCGGACTCGTCCTCGACGGGGCCGAGGTGGGTCTTGAGCATCATGTTGAAGTCGCGCGGCTCGGTCCACTGCCCGCGCGTGCCGCAGTTGGGGCACGCGATCTCGGCGAGGCCGCCCTCGGGCGCGCGGCCCTTCTTCTCCTCGAACTCCTCGAGCATCTGGTCCTCGCGGTACCGCTTGTGGCACGAGAGGCATTCGGTGAGCGGGTCGGTGAAGACGCCGACGTGGCCCGAGGCCACCCAGACCTGGCGCGGGAGGATGACGGAAGAGTCGAGCCCGACGACGTCGTCACGGCTCGTGACCGTCGCGCGCCACCACTGCTTCTTGATGTTCTCCTTGAGCTCGGTGCCGAGCGGCCCGTAGTCCCAGGCGGAGCGGGTACCGCCGTAGATCTCGCCCGAGGGGAAGACGAACCCGCGCCTCTTGGCGAGGGAAACGACGGCGTCGAGACGGGCGGTGGGTGAGGGCGCTGCGGCCACGGTCATCACTCCTTGCTACGGCCCGCACGTGGCTCGTGGGGGCTGGACGGGTGGTCGGCGCCCGCACGGGCGCCGACCGACCAGCGTACCCGGCCGTGACCGGTCTCACCGGGAACGGTTTTGACATCCATTCTCAAGAAGGCGGACACTGGAGACATGCACCGCTCTCCCGCCCGGCGCCGTCGCGCCCTCACCACGTCCGCCGTCCTCGCCACGGCCGCCCTCGTCGCGGCCTGCTCCCCGGGCGACGGCGGCACGGGGGGCGACGGCACGGACGCACGGCTGCAGGTGCTCGCGTCGTTCTACCCGCTGCAGTACGTCGTCGAGCAGGTCGGCGGTGAGCACGTCGACGTCTCCAACCTCACGCCGCCCGCGGCCGAGCCGCACGACCTCGAGCTCGCGCCCGCCCAGGTGCGCTCGATCGGCGACGCCGACCTCGTCGTCTACCTCTCCGGCTTCCAGCCGGCCGTCGACGAGGGCATCGAGCAGCGCGCCCCCGAGCACGTGGTGGACGCCGCGGAGTCCGCGGGCCTCGAGGCGCACCCCGACGGCGGGCAGGTCCACGCCGGGGAGAGCGCCGAGGAGCACGCCGAGCACGAGGAGGAGGGAGCTGCGGACGACGGGCACGACCACGGCTCGACCGACCCGCACTTCTGGCTCGACCCGACGCGCCTCGCGGCAGTCGGCGACGCCGTCGCGGACGAGCTCTCCGCCGTCGATCCCGACCACGCGGACGACTACGCGGCCGGCGCCGAGGCGCTCACCGCGGACCTCGACGCGCTGGACGCCGAGTTCGCCGAGACGCTCGCACCGTGCGCGGGAGCCACGCTCGTGACCTCGCACGAGGCGTTCGGCTACCTCGCCGAGCGGTACGACCTCGAGCAAGTGGGGATCTCCGGCATCGACCCCGAGGCCGAGCCTTCTCCCGCGCGCCTGCGCGAGGTCGGCGAGATCGTCGAGGAGAACGGCGTGACGACGCTGTTCTTCGAGACGCTCGTCAGCCCGAAGGTGACGCAGACCCTGGCCGACGACCTCGGCGTCGGGACCGCGCTGCTCGACCCGCTGGAGAGCCTCGCCGAGGGGGCGACGGACTACCGTGAGGTCATGGAGTCCAACCTCGACGCGCTCGCCTCCGGTCTCGTCTGCTCATGACGGACGCACCCGAGCTCCTCACCGCGCGCGACCTGCACGTGACGCTCGGCGGGAGCGAGATCCTGCGCGGGATCGACCTGTCCGTCCGTGCGGGCGAGGTCGTCGCCCTGCTCGGCGCCAACGGGTCGGGCAAGTCCACCCTCGTGCGCGCGCTCGTGGGCATCGTCCCGCCCTCCCGCGGTTCCGTCGAGCTGTTCGACATCCCGCTCGGCGCACGCGTCCCGTGGCAGCGCCTCGGGTACGTTCCGCAGCGCGTGGCCGCGCCGTCGGGCATGCCCTCGACCGCATCGGAGGTCGTCGCGTCCGGCCTCCTCGGTGGCGGCCGTCTCCGGCTCCCCCGCGGCTGGCAGGAGCGCACGGTCGAGGCTCTCGAGCTGGTCGGCCTCGCCGACCGCGCCGACGACTCGACCGCCGAGCTCTCCGGCGGCCAGCAGCAGCGCGTGCTCATCGCCCGCGCCCTCGTCCGCCGGCCCGACCTGCTCGTGCTCGACGAACCCGTCGCGGGCGTCGACAAGGAGAGCCAGGAGGCGTTCGCCGAGACCATGACGCGGCTCGTCGACGACGGGCTCACGGTCCTCGTCGTGCTCCACGAGCTGGGCGTCCTCGCCCCGCTCATCGGTCGCGCGGTCGTCCTGCGGCACGGGCGTGTCGTGCACGACGGCGCCCCGCCCCGCGCGTCCTCGACGCACGCGGGTGCCACGCACCAGCATCTCCACCCGCACGAGCCCGCGGACGGCGACGGCGCCCTCACCGGCCCGTCGACCGGCCTCTCCGACACCCTGTACCCCGGCGTGGCCGCGGGTCGCACCCCCAGGAACGCCTCATGACCCTGTTCTCGGAGCTCTCCGCGATGCTCACCGACCCGCTCATGCAGCGTGCGCTCGTGGCCGCGCTGCTCGTGGGTGTGAGCGCGCCCGTCGTGGGCACCTACCTCGTCCAGCGCAAGCTCTCGCTCCTCGGTGACGGGATCGGGCACGTCGCGCTCACGGGCGTCGCGCTCGGGTGGCTCGTCGGGGCGGCGATGGGCGTCGTGCCGGACGACGCGCTCGCGGTCCCCGGTGCGGTGGTCGCGGCCGTCCTCGGTGCCGTCGCCATCGAGCTCGTGCGCGAGCGCGGCCGGACGAGCGGCGACCTCGCGCTCGCCCTCCTCTTCTACGGCGGCATCGCGGGCGGCGTGCTGCTCATCGGGCTCGCCGGGGGGTCCGCGGGCAGCCTCATGCAGTACCTGTTCGGCTCGATCTCGACCGTGACGTCGGCGGACCTCGTGCTCACCGTCGTCCTGAGCGCCGTCGTCCTCCTCGTGGGCATCGGGCTGCGGGCGGCGCTGTTCTCCGTGAGCCACGACGAGGAGTTCGCGCGCGCCTCCGGCCTGCCGGTCCGCTCGCTGAACATCGCCGTCGCCGTCGTCGCGGCGCTCACCGTGACGGTGTCGATGCGCGTCGTCGGTCTCCTGCTCGTGAGCGCGCTCATGATCGTGCCCGTGGCCGTCGCGCAGCTCGTCACGCGCTCGTTCCGCCGCACGATGCTCGTCGCCTGCGTGGTCGGTGTCGTCGTGTGCGTCGTCGGACTGTCGTTCACCTACTGGAACAACGTGTCGCCCGGCGCGACGATCGTCGTCCTCGCGATCGGGACCTACCTCGTCGTGGCCGCTCTGCGCCCGCTCTGGGTGCGCCGTCGGCCGCGCGTCGCGCGCGACCCCCACCCGGACATCCCCGACGACGTCGAGCTCGATCTCGTACCCTCGGGGGCCACGAACCGTTCCACCGGAGGTGACACGTGCAGCGCATGACCCGGCAGCGCGCCGCCGTCTCGGACGCGCTGGAGGACCTCGACGACTTCCGCAGCGCCCAGCAGCTCCACGAGGTCCTGCGCTCGCGCGGCGACAACGTGGGCCTCGCGACCGTGTACCGCACGCTGCAGAGCCTCGCCGACGGCGGCGACGTCGACGTCCTGCGCACCGAGGACGGCGAGAACCTGTACCGCCGGTGCGAGCGTCGCGAGCACCACCACCACCTCGTGTGCCGTTCGTGCGGCCGGACAGTCGAGATCGACGGGCCCACGGTCGAGGCCTGGGCGAACCAGGTCGGCACGTCGCACGGGTTCTCGGACATCCAGCACACGATCGAGCTGTTCGGCACCTGCGCGGGCTGCGCCCGCACCGCCTCGGCACGGGACTGAGCCGTGCCCGACGCGCTCGACGGCGCCCCGTTCGCCGCGCTGTTCGCGTTCTTCTTCGCGGTCGTCCTCGTCCGGACGCAGGCGACGTACTGGATCGCGCGCCTGGTGACGGTCTGGACGCTCGACCGCACCCGGCCCGTCAAGCCGTGGGTCGCCCGCGTCCACACGTGGCTGTCCGGGGACTCCACCGCCCGGGGCGTCGCCGTCGTCCGGCGCTGGGGGGTGCTCGCGGTCCCCGCGTCGTTCCTCGCGACCGGGACCAAGACGGTGGTCAACGCGGCGGCGGGCGTCGTGCGCATGCCCTTCGGGCGCTATCTCGGCGCGATGCTGGTCGGGTGCGCGATCCACGCGACGATCTACGCGACCGTCGGGTGGGCCGTGTGGTCCGCGACGCTCGCCGCCGCGACCGGGTCGCCGTGGGGCATCGCCGTGCTGGTCGCCCTCGTGGGTACCATCGCCGCGCTCGTCGTCGGCACGGTCCGACGACGCACGTCGCGCCGCGTGGACGCCGCTGCGGTGCGGCCCACGGCGACGCCCGGTGACGACACGGTCCTCGAGCCGGTGAGGACCGAGCGCACGCCGGAGCGATGAGTTCGCCTCCGCTCGACCGTCCCCACCGCATGACGACCTTCCTGCTGCTGCCCGGTGCCGGCGGTGACCCCGGGTACTGGTCCGGCCTCGTTCCCGAGCTCGAACGGCTCGGGCACCTCGCCGTGCCGGTCGACCTGCCGCAGCACGACGAGGCGTACGGCTGGACGGACCTCGCCGACGTCGCCGCCGCCGCGCTGCACGACGCCGTCGGTCCCGACGCGGGACCCGACCTCGTGGTCGTCGCGCAGTCGATGGGCACCTACGTCGCGCCGCTCCTGTGCGGGAGGGAGCCCGCGCGGCTGCTCGTCCTGCTCAACCCGATGATCCCGCTGCCGGGCGAGACCGGTGCCGACTGGTGGCGTGCCACGGGCCACGACGGCGCACGCGCCGACGCGGGGCTCGGCCCCTTCGACCCGGTCGAGGACTTCTTCCACGACGTGCCGGCGGACGTCCGGGAACAGGTCCTGGCCGGGGAGGACCGGGCGCCGTCGGAGCGATCCTTCGGCGAGCCCTGGCCCGCGCCGGCGTGGCCCGACGTGCCGACCGTCGTGCTGCAGGGCCGCGACGACCGGCTCTTCCCGCTCGCGTTCCAGCGCACCGTCGCGCGCGAGCGCCTGGACCTCGACGTCGAGGAGGTGCCGGGCGGGCACCTCGTCGCGCTCAGCCGTCCGCGCGAGCTCGCCGCACGCCTCGACGCGCTCGCGGCGGTGCGCTGAGAGGGCTGAGAACGGTCAGCTCGTCGCGACGGCGTCGACCGCGCCGCCGTAACGGCGGTCGCGGCGCGCGTACTCCTCGACGGCGCGCCACAGGTGACGGCGGTCGACGTCGGGCCACGGCTCGGGGAGGAACACCAGCTCCGCGTACGCCGCCTGCCAGAGCATGAAGTTCGACGTGCGCTGCTCCCCCGAGCTGCGCAGGAACAGGTCGACGTCCGGCAGGTCGGGCTCGTCGAGGTACTTCTGGATCGTGCGCTCCGTGACCTTGCCCGGGTCGAGCCGCCCGGCGGCGACCTCCCGCGCGATCGCGGCCGCGGCGTCGGCGATCTCGGCGCGGCCGCCGTAGTTGACGCACATCGTCAAGGTGCACACGTCGTTGTCCTTCGTCTGCTCCTCGGCGATCTCCAGCTCCTTGATCACCGAGGTCCACAGCCGCGGCCGTCGCCCGGCCCAGCGGACGCGCACGCCCCAGGAGTCCATCTCGTCGCGGCGGCGCCGGATGACGTCACGGTTGAACCCCATGAGGAAGCGCACCTCCTCCGGCGAGCGCTTCCAGTTCTCCGTCGAGAACGCGTACGCCGACACGTGCTTGACGCCGATCTCGACGGCGCCCGCGACGACGTCGAGCAGCGCCGCCTCGCCCGCCTCGTGGCCCGCCGTCCGCGGCAGCCCTCGCGCGTTCGCCCAGCGCCCGTTGCCGTCCATGACGACCGCGACGTGCTGGGGCACGAACTGCGCCGGGATCGCCGGGGCCTGCGCACCGCTCGGATGCGGGAACGGCGCGGCGTACGACCGCCGTCCGCGCGCCATCAGGCGTCCTGCCCGGTCGCGGCGACCGGGCCGCCGTCGAGGCCAGGGTGCGGGACGACGGCGGGGGGCACGTCCCGCTCCACCATGCGCAGTGATCGCA
This sequence comes from Cellulosimicrobium sp. BMG9.22, assembly GCF_059159975.1. Lineage (NCBI taxonomy): Bacteria > Bacillati > Actinomycetota > Actinomycetes > Micrococcales > Promicromonosporaceae > Cellulosimicrobium > Cellulosimicrobium sp. BMG9.22. The sequence goes on from NZ_JBZGBY010000003.1 coordinate 196,838, forward strand.
ACGTTCTCTCCAGGTGGTATTGGCTGTAGGCGGCCACGAGGCCGCTCGCTTCCTTGCGGTGCCGTGCGTCGGACGCGTCGGCGGTGTCCCAGTCCCCCGCGAGGAGCGCGGCGAGCAGGACGAAGGTCTCCGGGGCGGGCGCCGTCGACCCCGGCGGGCGACAGCGCGAGCACACCGCCCCGCCCTGCGCGACGGCGAACGACCGGTGCGGGCCCGGCTCCCCGCACCGCGCGCAGTCGACGAACGACGGCGCCCATCCCGCGACCGCGAGCGCCCGCAGCAGGTACGAGTCGAGCACGAGCCCCGGCGCGTGAGCGTTCTCGGACAGGGCGCGGAGCGCGCCCGAGAGGAGCCAGTACTGCTGGACGGCCGGCTCCCTCTCGTCCGCGACGAGCCGCTCCGCCGTCTCGAGCATCACCGTGCCCGCCGTGTAGAGCGCGTAGTCCTCGCAGATACGGCGCGCGTACGGCCCGATCGTCTCCGCCTGCGTCACCGTGTCGAGCGAGCGCCCCACGTAGAGCTGCACGTCCACCGCCATGAACGGCTCCAGCCGCGCCCCGAACCGCGACGACGTGCGCCGCACCCCCTTGCCCACGGCACGGACCTTGCCGTGCTCGCGCGTGAGAAGGGTGATGATGCGGTCCGCCTCGCCCAGCTTCTGGGCGCGCAGCACGATCGCGTCGTCTCGGTACAGGACCACGCCCCCATTGTCCGTCATCCCACCCACGTCCCCGCGCGCGACGTGTTGTCGGGGCCGGGTCAACGTGGTCGGGTCCGCGGTGGGGTCGGACCATGTGCTCGGACTGGCGCGCCGTCACCCTGGTCGTTCGTCCTCGCTTCACGAGCGCGCCTTGACGTCCTTCGCACATGGTCCGCCCCCACCGCTCGTCCTGCCCGTCACCGACACGTCGGCCGGTCGCACGGATCGGCACGCCCGCAACCTGGACGGTTCGGCACTTCGTGTCCCCGATCGGCACCTAGGGCTGCCGAATCGTGCGCGAGGTACCGAACGGTGCGGTCTACGTCTAGGGGCCCGGCCGTGGGTGCTGGGGACTTGTCGTGAAACCGAGCTCGTGACGACAAATCCCCAGCACTCAGCGGAGGCGGTGACCCGGAAGGTCGCGCCTGAGGACGAGGGGCGACCAGGGTGGGACGAAGCCGGGTCGGGGTGGGTGGTGTGCGAAGGGCGTCAGAGCCGCGCTCCGAGAAGCGAGGACGAACGACCGGGGCGACGGCGCGGCAGCCCGAGCACACCACCCACCCCGGCCACCCGACCCGACCACGCGGGCGGTTGACCGAGCCACAGGTCAGGCGGCGGTGCGCTCCGCGCGGTTGACCGCCGAGACGATGGCCTTGAGGGAGGCCGTGGTGATCGACGGGTCGATGCCTACTCCCCAGAGGACGTCGTCACCCACCTGGCACTCGACGTAGGCCGCTGCCGTCGCGTCGCCGCCCTCGGAGAGGGCGTGCTCGGCGTAGTCGAGGACGCGGACGTCCACGCCGACCTGGGCGATCGCGTCGACGAACGCCGCGACGGGGCCGTTGCCGGTGCCCTCGAGCGTCAGCTCCTCGCCGCGGTCGAGCACGTCGACGCTCAGCGTGTCCGGGCCGCTCTCGCTCGACGACGCGCGCGTGGCGCGCAGCTTGAGGCGACCCCACGGCTCCAGTCCGGACTCCGGCTCGACGGGCAGGTACTCGTCGGAGAAGATCCGCCAGATGTCCTCGCCCGTGACCTCGGTGCCCCGCTGGTCGGTGTGCTGCTGGACGGCCTGCGAGAACTCGATCTGCAGCCGGCGCGGCAGGTCGAGGTGCCGCTCGTTCTTGAGCAGGTACGAGATGCCGCCCTTGCCGGACTGGGAGTTGACGCGGATGACGGCCTCGTAGGAGCGGCCGACGTCCTTGGGGTCGATCGGCAGGTACGGGACGGCCCACACGAGCTCGTCGACCGTCTTGCCCTCGGCCTCCGCGTGGACGGCCATCGCGTCGAAGCCCTTCTTGATGGCGTCCTGGTGCGAACCCGAGAACGCCGTGAAGACGAGGTCGCCGGCGTACGGGTGGCGCTCGGGCACGCCGAGCTGGTTGCAGTACTCGACGGTGCGGCGGATGTGGTCGATGTCGGTGAAGTCGATCTGCGGGTCGATGCCCTGGCTGAACAGGTTCATGCCGAGGGTGACCAGGCACACGTTGCCGGTGCGCTCGCCGTTGCCGAACAGACAGCCCTCGATGCGGTCGGCGCCGGCCTGGTAGCCGAGCTCGGCCGCGGCGACGGCGGTGCCGCGGTCGTTGTGCGGGTGCAGCGACAGCACGACGTTCTCGCGGTGGTTCAGGTGCCGGTTCATCCACTCGATCGAGTCGGCGTAGACGTTGGGCGTCGCCATCTCGACCGTCGCGGGCAGGTTGATGATGACCTTGCGGTCGGGCGTCGGCTCGAACACCTCGAGCACCTCGTTGCAGATGCGCGCCGCGAACTCGAGCTCCGTGCCGGTGTACGACTCCGGGGAGTACTCGTAGTAGACGGTGGTCTCGGGGACCGTCTCCTCGAACTTCTTGCACAGGCGCGCACCGTCGACCGCGATCGCGATGATGCCGTCCTCGTCGGAGCGGAAGACGACCTCGCGCTGCAGGACCGACGTCGAGTTGTACAGGTGCACGATCGCCTGCTTCGCGCCCTTGATCGCCTCGTAGGTGCGGGCGATGAGGTGCTCTCGGGACTGCGTCAGGACCTGGATCACGACGTCGTCGGGGATGCGGTCCTCCTCGACGAGCATCCGCACGAAGTCGAAGTCGGTCTGCGAGGCCGACGGGAAGCCGACCTCGATCTCCTTGTAGCCCAGCTCGACGAGCAGCTCGAACATGCGCAGCTTGCGCTCGGGGTTCATCGGCTCGATGAGGGCCTGGTTCCCGTCGCGCAGGTCGACGGCGCACCACCGGGGAGCCTGCGTGATCCGCTTGTCGGGCCACGTGCGGTCCGGGACCGCGACCTCGATCTGGCGGTGGTACGGCTGGTACTTGTGGATCGGCATTCCCGACGGGCGCTGCGCGTTCGCGGCCTCGGTGACGGGAGCGGGGGTCGAGTTCATCATGGGTCCTTCGTCGTCGTCCTGATCGGTGTCAGCCGGCACACCAACCACCGCGACGAGGAACCGGCTAGAGAGCCTCGCCGCGGCAACGAAGGAGGAGCTGCCGCATCAGGTGCACGTCGCCACTGTACCCCTCTGCCGTGCCCGGGTGCGGGACGTCCAGCACCCGGGCACGACGGAGGTCGAGCTCGTCAGCCGCGCCGCGACCGCAGCGCGGCGTCGACGGCGGGGTCGCCGAGGTTGCCGAGCCACTCGAGCAGCGCCGGGTAGGTCGAGGGGTTGGCCGCGACCTGCGGACGCAGGTGCGGGGCGTCCTGGACGATCTGCGCGAGGACCTCGAGCGGGGTCGACGGGTCGAGCGCCTGGGCCGCCGTGAAACCGGCCGGCTGGGCCGGGGCCGGCTGCTGCACGGGTCCGGTCTGCGGCGCGTAACCCTGCGCGGCCTGCTGCCCGTAGCCGGGCTGGGCGTAGCCCGGCTGTGCCTGGCCGGGCTGCGCGTAGCCGGGCTGCGCGTAGCCGGGCTGCGCGGGCGAGGCGGCCGTCGGCTGCGGGCCGGTGCCCGGGTTGCCCTCGTCGTACGCGGGCAGGACGGCGGTCGTCGAGCCGTCCGCGGCCGTGAGCCCGGGACGTGCTGCGTAGCCGCTGCGCTCCGGCTCGACCGTCTGGACCGGAAGGACCTCGGTCGCGTCGCCGCCCGGTGCCCAGCGCGCAGCACCCGTGGTCGGCTGGGCGTGCTCCGGACCTCCGGGCGTCCCGGCGGGCGTCGGGCCGTGACCGGTGGGCGCCGGACCGTAGCCGTTGGGCGCCGGAGCGCTCGGCGCCGGGCGGGCCGGCTTGGGGGCGGGCGGCTGCCAGACGTAGGCGCGGGCTGCGTCGCCGGCCGTCGCGACCGGGACCGGCCGGTGCTCCGCGAAGTACTCCCGGATCTCGCGCGGCACGGTGAGCGCGCCGACGACCAGCAGCGGGAGGCCGAACGCGAGGAGCACCTGCTCGACGCCGCCGAACAGGGCGACCCGGTGCGACGACACCACGAGCACGACGATGCCGAGCACGGCGACGACCCCTGCCGCGCCGAGCGCGAGAGGTCGCCCGGTGACCGCGTCACGTGCCAGGGCTCGGCGAGCGAGGAACGCGACGGCCACGGCGAGCACGCCCACGACGACGGCGAGCACCACCGGGAGCCCGCGAGCGCCCTCCGCCAGGGTGAGCACGGCGCTCACGGCGAGGTAGCCGGCGACCACCATGACGAGGTCGAGAGCGTTCACCGCCACGCGAACCCACGTCGTCACGGCCTCGGCGGGAGACATCGCGCGCCGCACGGCCGGCGACGCCGCGACGGCTGCGAGCGCCGGCACGAGCACGAGCCCGAACCGTCCGGCGTGCATGCTCTCGACCACCCAGAGGACGTCGCCTGACAGGAGGACGAACGCCACGGAGGCCACGACGCCCAGCGCGACGAGAGTCAGCCGGGCAGCCTCCGACCGCCGCCACGTGCCGAGCGCCGGCAGCCCGACGAGCGCGAGGAGGAACGCGCCGGAGACGATCACGAGCACGACGAACAGCACCCCGTCGGGGCGCACGCCGGTGACCGTGAGGACGATCGTCAGCAGGACCGAGACGACGAGGACGCCGGAGAGCACCAGGAGCGCCTGCATCCACCGCGTCGTGACGGCGCGGTCGACGTCCTGCGGCCCGAGCTCGCTCTGACGCGGCTGCGCGGCGAGCACCGCACCGGCGAGCCCCAGAGCGGCGGCCGGTCCGAGCCCGCCCCAGCCGTCGCCGAGGTTCCCGCCGCCGACGACGTCGACGACGAGGTAGATCGCGACGAGCAGCGCGTACGGGGCGTTCGCGAGGAGGCGCACACGGCGCGTGGTGTGCACGGTCCACGAGGCCGGGAGCACGCCGGTCCGCGCGAGGTACGGGAGAGCGAGCGTGAGGAGCGAGAGGATCGTCAGGAGGACGACCTCGACCTTGTCGGACGCGCGATGGGCGACGTCCCACGGCAGCGCGAGCGAGACGAGGAGAAGGAGGGTCGCGACACCGTCGCGCACGTAGTCGCTCACGGGGATACCGACGAACGGCGACGCCGCGCCGCCCTCGACGCCCGTCGCGGGCTGCTCGTCGGCGCGCGGGGTTGCTCCGGTCGTGGAGTCGTCGCCACCCGTCGCTCCGCGGTCGGGCGTCGCCTCCGGCCCGGCACCCGCCTGCGGCTCGTCGGCCGCTCCGGTCTGGTTGGTCATCGTGCACTCCCTACGCTGTCGCGCCGTGCCGGACGCACGCACGCCGGGCCAGAAGGCCCCGACCGTTTCTACCGGTTCATCACGTCCGGCTCAAGCGGCCACGCGGCGCACCTCACGACACGGCGGTCAACCGGTCCGCCTCCAGGACGAAGAGGCGCCCCTCGACGGCGAGCACCTGGAAGGTGTCCTCCGGCGGGCTCCACCGCCACTCCACAGCACCGTCGTCGAGCGCTACCGACACGATCCCCGGGTCTCGCCAGCGGCCTCGCTCCGTGACGAACAACGACTCGCCGTCCGTCAGCACGGGCCACGAGCTCCCCTCGTCGAGGTCGACGGACCATGCCTCCTCGCCCGTGCGCACGTCGACGCTCCGGAACGACGAGTCGGTCTGGACGACGACGCGACCGTCGACGCGCACGACGGCCCGGAGTCCCACGCCGGGCAGCACCCACAGCGAAGACCCCGTGGCGGCGTCCACCCCGACGATGCTGCCGAACGTGTTCGTCACGATCACCCCCGGAGCGGATCCGTCGGACAGCGGCGTCTCCAGCACGCGACCCCTGATGCTGAAGGCCGGGTCGCCCGCCGTCGTGAAGACGGTCGCCGTCCCGCGGCCGTACTCGTTGCCGACGTACCGCCCGTCCTGCAGCCGCACGATCGTCCAGACGTCGTTCTCGACGAGCGGGGCGCCGTCCTCGGTGAGCACCGCGGCGACCCCGGGCGCGAGGACGTCGACGACGCCGCGCGACGCGTCGACGACGACGTCGCCGCCCTGCCCGGGCCCGTCGTGCTCGAACGTGCGCTCCCACCTCTGCTCGCCCGACACCGCGTCCTCCCGCGCGACGACGACCTGCCCTCCTCGCCACCACGCTCGCACGACGTCCGCGGCGCCGATCGGCACGACGGACCGTCCCGCCGTCTCGACGACCCGCACCCCGAGCACCTCCCCGGTCGTCGCGCTCATCGCGGTCACGCGCCCCTGCTGCTCGCGCCACCGGGCGGGGGTGACGCACACGACGACGTCCCTCGCCGGCTCGCCGGGACCCGGCAGGCAGCTCGTCCGGTCGCCGAGCGGCTCGGACCGCCACAGCACGGCACCGTCGTCGACGCCGTACGCGGTGAGGCGGTCGTCGAGCACGACGACGGCACCCGGGGCGGGGACGACGCCTGCGCCGGGCGCGACGGGGACCGACCACTGCGGGACCGGCGGCTCCTCGAGGGGACGCAGGCCACCGGGAAGCTCCGTGACGTCGAGCGGGCGGGAGTCCTCCATCGACGCCGTGAAGGCGACGGAACCGGCGAACGCGACCGCCACGGCGGCCGCCACCCAGGGCACCGGGTGGGCGAACCACGGCCGTGCGCCCGCCGATCCGTCCGTGCCCGACGGCGTCGGTCTCGCCGACCCGTGCCGAGGCGCGCCGGGCTCGTCGAACAGCGCGTCGAACCGGGCGTCGCTGCGCAGGTCGTGAGGGACGAGCTCGAAGCTCACCGACCCTGTCGGTGCGGCCGCGCCGTCGGACGGCGGCTCGTGGGCGCTGCGCCCCTCCCGAGCCGCCCGGTCCCGCGCGAGCCACCGGCGCCTCACCGTTCCACTGTAGGCACGCCGGGGGCACGACGCCGGGCGAGCGGTCAGATCCCGAGCTGGTACACGCCCCAGTACGCGAGGATCACGAGGAGGACGGCCGAACCGGCGACGACGCACCACAGGACGACCCGCGTCGCGACGTCCGGCGCGACGCGGACGACCGCGGCGCGCTCGCCGTCGACGACGTGCCGCGGGTGGTCCGCCAGGGCCCTGCGGGACGCCCGGACGTCCGCGGACCGGTTGAGGAGGAGCGCCGCCGCGACGAGCGTCGCCAGGCCGAGCAGGCGCACCGCGACCCAGCCGCCCTGCACGACCCACGCGTCCTTCTCGTAGTCCAGCGCGAGCCGGGCGACCGCCACGAGGTACACGACGAGCCCTACGGTCGTGGCGGCGGCACCGGCGCCCAGCCCGACCAGCGGGCCACGGAAGCCGGGGGCGAGCCCCGACGGTCCCGGGGGTCTGCCGGCGACGCGGCGCAGCCGTCGCACGAGCCCCACGCCGAGCCTCGCGAGCGGACCGACGACCAGGAGCGCTCCGGCCACGACCACGAGCGCGACGAGCAGGTCGCCGTTGCCCAGCCATCGTGGCGTCGGGACAGGGCCCGCGAGGAACTGCTGGTTCGGCTGAGCGCCGGCGATCTGCGGCTGCGCGGTGGCACTCTCGGGCAGCGAGGTGATCCACGCGGCGGCGTCGCGCGGGAAGTCGGGCACGAGGACGTCGTCGAGCTTGATGCCGTGGTTGGCCCGCGCGTAGTAGCGGACCGTGACGTCCGCACCGCCGGGAACGGCCGACGACGGCCCGGTCGCGTCGAGGATCTGACGCGCGCCCTGCTCGACGGGCATCGACGGGTCGGCGGTGCCGTAGACGACGAGGACCGGCTGCGTGAGCTCCTCGAGGTACGGCTCGACGTCGAAGTCCGCGTACTCGAAGCCTCCGCCGGGGATGGCCATCCCGACCGCGCGCGGGATCGCGCGGAACACGCCGTGCGGGACCTCGGTGTTGCGCAGATAGCTGTCGACGGCGAAGGCGGCCTGCTGGCGGGGTGGGACGACGGGCGCGGAGACCAGCATCGAGAACGCGATCGTCGGGTCGTCGGCGGCCATGACCGGCACGATCCACGTGCCCTCGGACTCGCCGTAGAGGCCGACGCGCTCGGGATCGACGTCCGGACGGGCCCGCAGCAGGTCGACCGAGTGCGCGTAGTCGCGCGCCATGGCGCCGTAGTCGCGGTGGCGCGTCGAGTACGTGTCGAGCCGCTTGTCGGGGACGAGCGTCACGACGCCCGCGCTCGCGAGGTCCGCCGCGACGTCGACGAACGCCTCGGTCGCGAGCCCGGTCCCGGCGCCGTGCACGAAGACGACCCCCGGCAGGTCGTCGCCCGCGCCGACGGGTTCGCGCAGGACGCCCTCGACGGTCGCGCCGTCGAGCCGGACCGTCACGGCGGTCTCGCGCACGTCGTAGGTCCCGACGGGGTCGGCCCCACCGGGGGCCTGCCCGCCGACCGCGGTGTCGGGCGTGGCGGGCTCGAGGTGCTCGGTCACGGGCACCGGGTCCCACTGCGGGCCGGTGACCGCACCGACGATCGCGAGCACGACCGCGAGGGCGGCCGTCGTCGCTGCGGTCCGGAAGATCACCGAGGAATCGTACGCCGCGCGTCCTGCGCGGGTCCCTGGTGCGGTCCCGAGCACCCGTCGGGGGCTGACCCCCGGGCGGGCCGGGCGCCGCGTCAGAACCCGAGCCGGTGGAGCTGCTTGGGGTCGCGCTGCCAGTCCTTGGCCACCTTGACGTGCAGGTCGAGGTAGACCCGCGCGCCGAGCAGCGCCTCGATGCCCTCGCGGGCCCGCGTGCCGACGTCGCGCAGCCGCGACCCGCCGCGCCCGATGATGATCGCCTTCTGCGAGTCGCGCTCGACGAAGAGGTTGACCCGGACGTCGAGCAACGGAGGGCGGCCCGTCGACTCGTCCCCGCTCCCCTCGCGCGGGACGATCTCCTCGACCTGCACGGCGAGGGAGTGCGGGAGCTCGTCGCGCACGCCCTCCAGCGCGGCCTCGCGCACGAGCTCGGCGACCATGACGGCCTCGGGCTCGTCGGTGAGCTCCCCGCCGGGGTAGAGGTCGGGGCCCACGGGCAGGTGCGAGACGAGCACGTCCGCGAGCACGTCGACCTGGTAGCCGTCCTGGGCCGAGACGGGCACGATGTCGGCCCAACCGCCGGCCTGCTCCCCGAGCCGGTCGACGGAGAGGAGGTGCGCGGCGAGCGTCCCGCGGTCGACGAGGTCGGCCTTCGTGACGACGGCGACCACCGGCGTCCCCCGCCGCCCCCGCATGAGGTCCGCCAGCTCGTTCGCGATGAACCGGTCGCCCGGCCCCACCTTCTGGTCCGCGGGCAGGCAGAACGCGATGACGTCGACCTCGGTGAGCGTCCCGCGCACGAGGTCGTTGAGCCGCTCGCCCAGCAGGGTGCGCGGGCGGTGCAGGCCGGGGGTGTCGACGAGCACGAGCTGGGCGTCGGGTCGGTGCACGATCCCGCGGATGGTGTGCCGCGTCGTCTGCGGACGGCCGGACGTGATCGCGACCTTCTGGCCCACGAGGGCGTTGGTCAGCGTCGACTTGCCCGCGTTGGGGCGCCCGACGAAGCAGGCGAACCCGGAGCGGTGCTCGGGAGGTGTGGTGCTCACGGGGCGTCCTTCGAGGTCGGGAGGGCAGAACGGTGGCGGGTGGCGCCCGACGTCCGGGCGTCGTCGGCGGCCGGGGCGGCCGGGGCGGCAGGGGGACGGTCATGGGTGCGCGGGTCCGCGGGGACGTCGGCCGGGACCAGGCGCGAGACGAGCACGGTGGCGAGCTGCTTGCGGCGGCCCTGCACGCGGTCGGCCTCGAGCCGCAGCCCGTGCAGCTCGGCGGAGGACCCGGGGAGCGGCACCTTGCCGAGCGCCTTGGCGAGCAGGCCGCCCACGGTGTCCACGTCGTCGTCGTCCAGGTCGAGGCCGAAGAGCTCGCCGAGCTCGTCCACGCCGAGCCGGGCGGGCACGCGCAGCACGCCCTCGCCGAGGTCCTCGACCTCGGGCTCGGGGCGGTCGTGCTCGTCCGTCAGCTCGCCGACGATCTCCTCGAGCGCGTCCTCGATCGTCACGAGGCCGGCGACCCCGCCGTACTCGTCGACGACCATCGCGATGTGCGACGACGACGCCTGCATCTCGCGCAGCAGGTCGTCCACCGGCTTGGACTCGGGGACGAAGATGGCCGGGCGCGCGACGGTCCCCACGGGCTGCGCGACGGCGTCCGGGCCCTCCTGGAGCACGCGCACGACGTCCTTGAAGTAGGCGACGCCCACGAGGTCGTCGGCCGACGTGCCCGTGACGGGCACGCGGGAGAACCCGGAGCGCAGGAAGAGCGAGAGCGCCTTGCGCAGCGGCGTGTCGCCCGGGATGGTGATCATGTCGGTGCGCGGGACCATGACCTCGCGCGTCAGCGTGCTGCCGAGCTCGAACACCGACCGGATGAGCTCGCGCTCCTCCTCCTCGATGACCTCCGACTCGTTGACGCGGTCGACCATGTCCTGCAGCTCGCGCAGGTGGGCGGCGGAGTCCGGCGCCGGTGCGACGCGCGTCAGCCACCGGGTCGCGGCGACGACTCCCGTCAGCAGCCCCGACAGCACGAGCAGCACACGCACCGCGTGCCGGCGACCGAGCGAGCGAGGGCTGACCCGCACGACGAGCAGCCCGACGACGACGCTCACCGCGAGCGCGACGAGCAGGACCTGCCACCAGGGCTCGAACCAGGCCGCGACGAGCAGCGTGAGGCACGTGATCGAGGCGACCTCCGCGACGACGCGGGCGAACCCCACCGAGCGCGCCGTCACGACCGGGTCGGCGAGCAGCGCGAGAGCGCGACGCCCGCCCGGACGCGACGAGCCCGACGCGTCGAGACCGCCGGTCGCCTCGACGACGGCGGCGCGCGTCACGCGGAGCACCGCCGCCTCGCCCGCGCTCAACGCGGCCGCGAGGGCGACCGTGAGCACGGTCAGCGCCGCGAGCAGGGCGACCGGTTCGCCGCTCACCGGCCCGCGAGGAACGTGAGGAGCAGCTGGCGCTGCAGCGCGAACATCTCCTTCTCCTCCTCCGGCTCGGCGTGGTCGTAGCCGAGGAGGTGGAGGATGCCGTGCGTCGTGAGCAGGAGCATCTCCTCCGCGGTCGAGTGCCCGGCGGCGAGCGCCTGCTGCGCCGCGACCTCGGGGCACAGCACCACGTCGCCCAGCTGGCCCGGCCCGGAGACCTCGCCGTCGCGACCGGGCCGCAGCTCGTCCATGGGGAAGGAGAGGACGTCGGTCGGTCCTGGCTCGTCCATCCAGCGCACGTGCAGCTCGCTCATCACGTCGGTGTCGACGAAGAGGACGGACAGCTCGCTCTGCGGGTGCACGCGCATCGCGTCGAGAACGTAGCGCGCGAGCGCCGCGAACTCGGCCTCGTCGACCTCGACCTCGGTCTCGTTGTTGACCTCGATGCTCACGTGTCGTTCCTCGCCCGTCGGTTCCTGTCCGCGGTCCGTCCGCGGTGGTCGTCGTCACGGCGCCTCGACGGCGCACCGGCCGCGACGTCCCACCGTGCGTACGCGTCGATGATGTCGCTCACGAGCCGGTGCCGCACGACGTCCGACGACGTGAGCCGGCAGAACTCGACGTCGTCGACGCCCGTGAGCACGTCCTCGATGACGCGCAGGCCCGACTGCGTGCCGCCCGGCAGGTCGACCTGCGTCGCGTCGCCGGTGATGACCATGCGGGAGCCGAAGCCGAGACGCGTGAGGAACATCTTCATCTGCTCGGACGTCGTGTTCTGCGCCTCGTCGAGGATGATGAACGAGTCGTTCAAACTCCTGCCACGCATGAAGGCCAGCGGCGCGACCTCGATCGTGCCGGCGTCGATGAGCTTGGGGATCGTGTCCGGGTCGATCATGTCGTGCAGCGCGTCGTACAGCGGACGCAGGTACGGGTCGATCTTCTCCGTGAGCGAGCCGGGCAGGAACCCGAGCCGCTCCCCCGCCTCGACCGCAGGGCGCGTGAGGATGATGCGGCTGACCTGCTTGGACTGCAGGGCCTGCACCGCCTTGGCCATCGCGAGGTACGTCTTGCCGGTGCCCGCAGGACCGATCCCGAACGTGATCGTGCTCGCGTCGATCGCCTCGACGTAGCGCTTCTGCCCGACGGTCTTGGGCCGGATCGTGCGCCCGCGGCTCGAGAGGATGTTGAGCGTGAGCACCTCGGCCGGGCGCGAGGCGGTCGCGGCGGTGAGCATGGCGATCGACCGGGCGACGACGTCCGCGCTGAGCTGGGTGCCGGCCTCGACGACCTCGACGAGCTCGTCGAGCAGCCGGGACGCCAGCGCGACGTCGCCCGGCGGACCCGTCACGGCGATCTCGTTGCCGCGGACGTGCACGTCCACCGTGGGGAACCCGGACTCGACGGCCCTGAGGACGGAGTCGCCGCTGCCGAGGAGCGCGACCATCGGCACGTGCGCGGGGATGACGATACGGTGCTCGACCCGGTGCTCGGCCGGCGTGGGGTCGGGTTCTCGGGAGAGAGATGTCATGAGCCGGCGTACGCCGCTGCACTCCTTCGTCGGGCAGGTGGGACCGGGGCACGCCCCGGGGACCAGCCCATCCTACCGAGACGGGCTCGCCGCCACACGCGCTTTCCCCACCTTGCGACGGACCCTCGACGACCGGTCACGACCGCGGTCGGCACGGTCAGGCGGGGGTCCAGCCCAGCTCCGCGCCCGCGATGACGTGCCCGTGCACGTGGAACACGCTCTGGCCGGCCCGCGGGCCGGAGTTGAAGATGAGCCGGAACTGGCCGTCCGCGAGCTGTCCCGCGACCTCGTCCGCGAGCGCGACGACGTCGCCGAGCAGCTCCGGGTCGGCTGCCGCGAGCTGCGCGATGTCCCCGTGGTGGTCGCGCGGCACGACGAGCACGTGCACCGGGGCCTGCGGGTCGATGTCGCGGAACGCTATCGCCCGCTCGTTCGTCGCCACGACGTCCGCAGGCAGCTCGCCCGCGACGATGCGGCAGAAGAGGCAGTCCGTGTCCGTCCGCGGGGACGTGTCCGAGCTCGTCATGGCCCCGAGGGTAGTCCAGTCCTCGATCACCCGCCCACGGCCGAGGGCGGGCGCGCGGCTCAGGCCTCGACGCCCCAGCGCCCGAGCCGTTGCGCGAGCAGGGCGATCGCGACGGGGCCCGCCGTCGACGTGCGCAGCACGTGCGGCCCGAGGCGTGCCGCGACGGCGCCCGCGGCGGCGAGGGCCTCGAGCTCGCCGTCGGAGATCCCGCCCTCGGGCCCGACGACGACCAGCACCTCGGGCGCGGGCGCGTCCGCCGGCGCCGCGACCTGGGAAGGGGCGGGCAGGTCGACGTCGGCCAGCGCCGTCGTCGCCTCCTCGTGGAGGACGATCGCGCGGCCACCCGCCGCGACGACGTCCACGACGCGCGCGGCGAGCCCGCGCGAGTCCAGGGCGACCTCGACCTGCGGGAGCCGGGCCCGGCGCGCCTGCTTCGTCGCGGTGCGCACCGTGGCGAGCCAGCGCGCGCGGGACTTCGCGGCCCGCTCGCCCCGCCACACCACGACCGACCGCTCGGCCTGCCACGGGACGACGACGTCGACCCCGATCTCCGTCGCCGCCTCGATCGCCAGCTCGTCGCGGTCGCCCTTCGCGAGCGCCTGGACCAGCGTGACGACGACGTCGGGCGCCGGCTCCTGGGCGACCTCCTGCACGAGGAGCGTGACGCGACCCGCCTCGGTGTCCTCGACCACGCAGCGCAGGCGCAGGCCGTCGCCGTCGGCCACGTCGACGCGCTCGCCGCGTGCCTTGCGCTGCACGACCCCCGCATGGCGGCCTTCGGCGCCGTCGAGGACGTAGCGGTCGCCGGGAGCGACGGAGCCCAGGCCGTTCTCGGCGAGGAAGACGGGTGCACTCACGCGCGCGCCCCGCTCAGCGCCCGGAGAGCTTGTCGCGCAGGCGGGAGAACACTCCCGGGTGCGCGGCCGACAGGCGCGACTCCGGCCGCTCCTCGCCCCGCAGCGCCGCGAGCGAGCGCAGGAGCTGCTCCTGCTCCTCGTCCAGCTCCCTCGGCACCAGGACCTCGATGTGCACGTTGAGGTCGCCGCGGCCGCTGCCGTGCAGGTGCCCGACCCCGAGGCTCTTCAGCGTGACGATCTGGCCCGGCTGCGTCCCCGGGCGCAGGTCGATCTCCTGGGCGCCGTCGAGCGTCTCGAGCTCGAGCACGGTACCGAGCGCGGCTGCGGTCATGGGCACCTGGAGCGTGCAGTGCAGGTCGTCGCCGCGGCGGACGAACGTGTCGTGGTTGCGCTCGCGGATCTCGACGTACAGGTCGCCCGCGGGCCCGCCCGCGGGGCCCACCTCACCCTGCGAGGTGAGCTTGATGCGCGTGCCCGTGTCGACGCCGGCCGGGACGTTGACGGTGATCGAGCGACGGCTGCGCACGCGGCCCTCGCCCGAGCACTCCGCGCACGGCTCGGGGATGACGGTGCCGAAGCCCTGGCACGCGGCGCACGGTGCGCTCGTCATGACCTGACCGAGGAACGAGCGCGCGACCCGCTGGACCGTCCCGCGGCCGTGGCAGACCTCGCACGTCCGCGGGGACGTGCCAGGCCGACAGCACGTGCCGCCGCACGTCCCGCACACGACGGCCGTGTCGACCTGGAGCTCGCGCTGGGCGCCGAACGTCGCCTCTGCGAGGTCGATGTCGAGACGCACGAGCGCGTCCTGGCCACGGCGGGCGCGCGGGATCGGGCCCTGCTGCGCCTGGCCGCCGCCGAAGAACGTCTCGAAGATGTCCTGGAAGCCGAACCCGCCGCCCATCGGGCCGCCCGCGCCGCCGCCGGGCGCGCTCGGGTCGAAGCCGAGGTCGTACTGCTGGCGCTTCTCGGGGTTCGACAGCACCTCGTAGGCGCGCGCGACGTCCTTGAAGCGGTCGCCCGCCTCCTCGCCCGCGACGTCCGGGTGCAGCTCGCGCGCCAGCTTGCGGTACGCCTTCTTGATCTGGTCCTGGCTGGCGTCACGCGTCAGGCCGAGGATCTCGTAGTAGTCGCTCACACGTCACTCTCTGCTGGTGCCGGTCGTGGGCCGACGGGCCGGCCGGGGTCGGGTTTGCTCAGGGGATGCTCGGGGAGGATGTCGCGGACGGTGGGCCGCACCGGGCCGTACCTGGGGCGGGTCACGTGCCGAGCACCCGCGACATGTAGCGCGCGACCGCCCGCACGGCCGCGATCGTGCCCGGATAGTCCATGCGCGTCGGGCCGATCGAGCCGACCAGCGCGACCGTGTCCCCGTCGCTACCGTAACCGGTCGTCACGACGGACGTCTCCGACAGCCCCTCGAGCTGGGTCTCGTGGCCGATGCGCACGCTGACGCCGGACTCCGCCGCCATCTCCGTGAGGAGCCCCAGGAGGACGACCTGCTCCTCGAGCGCCTCGAGGACCGGGCGCAGCGCGTGCTCGAACCTCATGCCCGCACGGGCGAGGTTGGCCGTCCCGGCAAGGACGATCCGCTCCTCGCTCTCCTCGGCGAGCGTCTGGGCCACGAGCTCGCCGACCGCCTCGACGAGCGGGGCGTCGTCGGGGTGGAAGCCCTCGCGGACCGCCGCGAACCCGGACGACAGGTCGGCGAGGCGCTTGCCCGCCGCGGCCGCGTTGAGGCGCGCGCGCACCTCGGCGAGCGTCCCCTCGTCGGGCACCGCGGCGACCTCCAGGGTGCGCTGCTCGACCCGCCCGGTGTCCGTGATGATGACGACGAGCAGCCGCGTGTCGCCGACGGGCACGAGCTCGAGGTGACGCAGCCCGGATCGCCGCAGCGAGGGGTACTGCACGACCGCGACCTGGCCGGTGATCTGCGCGAGGAGGCGACCGGCGCGCGCGATGACGTCGTCGAGGTCCACGCCCTCGGACAGGAACGTCTCGATCGCGCGCTTCTCGGGAGAGGACAGCGGCTTGACGCCCGACAGGCGGTCCACGAACAGCCGGTAACCCTTGTCCGTCGGGACGCGGCCTGCGGACGTGTGCGGCTGGGCGATGTACCCGGCGTCCTCGAGCGCCGCCATGTCGTTGCGGATGGTCGCGGGCGACACCCCGAGCTCGTGGCGCTCGGTGAGGATGCGCGAACCCACGGGCTCGCGCGTGAGGACGTAGTCCTCGACGATCGCCCGCAGCACCTCCAGACGGCGCTCCTCGCTCACGTCCACCTCCCGTGCACCGCTACGCACCGCCGGGCAGGCGTGCGGGTCTCGGCACTCTCGACCTTCGAGTGCCAATCCTACGCGTCCGCCGGACCCCTTCCCCGGTCCTCCGCTCGTCGCGAACGCCGCGGTCGGGAGCGCACACCGCGACATCGACCCGAGCGTTGCCAGATCGACCTCCCGAAGGTCGATCTCGGACGCACGGGTCGATCTCGGCCCGGGTTCCGCAGCGTGCGTGTGGTCCTGTCCTAGGGTGACGGCGTGTCCTTCGACCGTTACGGCTCCGACGTCCTCGGCGGCACACCCGCCCCCGCCCACCACCGGCAGCGACCGGTCTCCCGCCCGCACCCGGCCGAGCGCGGGCTCGTCGTCGAGGAGGTGCAGACCGGCTGGGTCGGCGCCGTCGTGCGGGTCGAGAAGTCGGGCGGCATGCACGTCGTCGTGCTCGAGGACCGTGCGGGGCGCACGCGCACCTTCCCCCTCGGTCCCGGCTTCTGGGTCGACGGCGCACCGGTCGAGCTCACCGCACCCGTCACCTCGCGCGCCCCCGTCCCGCCGTCGCGCACCGCGTCCGGCTCGCGCGCCGTCGTCGGGCAGCGGGCACGCGTCGCGCGCGGCAGCCGCATCTGGGTCGAGGGCAAGCACGACGCCGAGCTCGTCGAGAAGGTCTGGGGCGACGACCTGCGCGTCGAGGGTGTCGTCGTCGAGCCGCTGCACGGCGTGGACGACCTCGCCGCGGCGCTCGCGGACTTCGGCCCGACGGCGGAGCGCCGCGTGGGCGTGCTCGTGGACCACCTCGTGCCGGGCAGCAAGGAGCAGCGGATCGCCGACGAGGCGCTGCGGCGCGTGCCCGCGGGCACGGTCATGGTCCTCGGACACCCCTACGTCGACGTGTGGCAGGCGGTGAAGCCCGCGCGCGTCGGCCTGGAGCGCTGGCCCGTGATCGAGCGCGGCACCGAGTGGAAGCGCGGCATCCTGCGCGAGCTCGGCTGGCCCGCCGCGTCGGCGGAAGACGTCGGTCGAGCATGGCAGCGCATCCTCGGCACCGTCCGGAGCTACGCCGACCTGGAGCCGTCCCTGCTCGGACGCGTCGAGGAGCTCATCGACTTCGTGACCGCGCCCTGACCCCCGACCCTGCGGCACGCCCGGGGCCGCCGGGCCTCAGGGGAGGACCGCGACCGCCTCGACCTCCACGAGGAGGTCGGGCTCGCCGAGGGCGGCGACGCCCAGCAGCGTGATCGGGCGGACGAGGTCGAAGCCCAGGCGCTGCGCCGCCCGCACCGCACCCTCGCCGAGCTGCGCCATCTTGGACGGTTCCCAGTCCACGACGTACACCGTCAGCTTGGCGATGTCGGCGAACGACCCGCCGGCGGCCGTGACCGCCGCGTGCACGTTGGCGTAGGCCTGCTCCGTCTGCGCGGCCAGGTCGCCCGGGCCGACGGGGTTGCCGTCGGCGTCGCGCGCCACCTGACCCGAGACGAACACCAGCCTCGACCCCTCGGAGACCGACACCTGGGCGTAGACCTCGGGCTGCGGCAGTGCGGGCGGGTTGAGCAGCTGAACTGACATGGGTACCTCCATGCTCGAATGGGTTCGCCATTCTATAACGCCGCTATAGAATGATCCAGTGGTCCGCCCCCCTCGTCCCCAGGTCCGCGATCTCCTCGTCGAGCGCGCGGCCGGGATGCTCGCTCGCCGCGAGACGGTCAGCCTGCGCGGGGTGGTCGAGGGGACCGGCGTGTCGACCATGGCCGTCTACACCCACTTCGACGGGATGTCCGGGCTGCTCGGGGCGGTGCGCCAGGAGGGCTTCGTCCGCCTGGCCGCCCGGCTGGCAGCCCTCACGGCGACCGACGACCCGGTCGGCGACACCGCCGCCGCCGGGGCGGCATACCTGGCGTCGGCCCGGCAGAGCCCCGAGCTCTACGCGCTGATGTTCGACGGGTCGCTCCCGCTCCCCGACGCCCAGGCGGCGGACGCGACCCTGGGGCACCTCGTCGACGTCGTGCAGCGGGCGGTGGACGCGGGACGCTTCCGCGCGACCCTCGATCCCGTGGCCTTCGCCCAAGAGCTGTGGATGCTGGGCCACGGGGCCTGCATGCTCCTCGTGAACGGCGTGCTCCCGTACACCCACGTGGAGCCTGTCGTGACCACCGGGCTGGCTCACCTCTACGAGGCTGCGGGCGACGAGGCGCCCCGCGCCGTCCGCTCCGTGGCGCACGGCTGGGCTCGGGGCCTCGGCGCTGACCGCTGAGACGGCGGTCCGCGCCGAGGTCCCGCTCCCCGCGTCGGTCGGGGGTCAGGCCGGGACGCCCCCGGTGAGCCGGCGGTAGGCGTAGCCGACCGCGACGTAGCTCAGCGGGATCGTGACGAACAGACCGAGCCCGCACGGGATCGCACCGAGGATGTTGATCCCGAAGAGCGCGAGCAGGAGCAGGAACACCTGGCCGAAGTTCTTCGCGACGAGCGAGAAGCTCGTCCGGATCGCGGAGATCGCGTCCTGGCCCTGGTCGAGGGCGACGTAGTAGACGAACGCGGAGAAGAGCAGGACCGCGAACCCCGGCAGGATGCACAGGACGAGCCCGATGAACGTGAGGACGCCCACGATCAACGCCGCGAGGATCACGTTGACGACGTTGCCGATGCGGAAGAACGCGGCGACGTCGGGACGGCGGCCGTCGACCTCGTCGAGCGCACCCCGGGTGAAGAAGGCCGTGATGAGGTAGCCGATCACCGTGCCCACGATCCCGAGCACGATGCTCGTGAACGTGATACCGGTGACCGCGAAGACGTTGGTGTCCGTGAAGTCGTACTGGTCCTGGAACTGGTCGAACCCGCCCGTGATCCAGCTCCACGCGACGTTCACCGCGATGAAGATCAGCGCGACGAGGATCCACGGCCCGAGGTTCGACGTGACCTTGCGCCACCCGTAGGAGATCGCCTCGCCGACGGCGAAGCCCGGCCCGGTCGGCGCGGGCCCCGCCGGAGAAGCTGAGGGCGGGTACGCCCCACCGGGCGGCGGGTAGCCCGATCCGGCGGGCGGAAAGCCGCCCCCGGGCGGCGGGTACCCGGGTGCACCCGAGGCAGACCCGTACGCACCCGGGTCGCCGTACGCCGGCGGTCCCGACGGCGTGGCACCGGGGGTGGCGGGCGGCTCACCGGCCGACGGCGCCGTGGGAGGCGTCGGGTCGGACGGCGTCGGGTCGGGAGGTGTGGGGCCGTACGGGGACGGCTCCGGCGGTGTGGCGCCGGCGGCGCCGTGCTCGTCGTCGCGCGGGGGCTCGCCGGTCGGGTTCGCGGGGTCGTGCGTCATGGTCCACCTCGGTTCTCGTCGGCGCCGCCGGTGCTCGGTCCTACGATGACGGCTCGCGGCGCCCGGCGCGCGGCGAGACGACGCGCGGGAGGCACCGGTCCGTGCCTCCCGCTGGGACGGGTCAGTTACACCGGCTGCTCGTCGTCGAGCCGGCGGTAGACGTAGGCGGTCGCGATCTGCGCCACGGGCAGCGCCACGAGCAGGCCGACGTAGCACAGCAGCGATCCGACGAGCTGCGCGACGTAGACCCCGAGGAACAGCAGCACGACCGTGCCGAGGTTCTTGCTCACGACCGTGAAGCTCGCCTTGATCGCGTCGAAGACGCCCTGGTTCTTGTCGATGACGTAGAACAGCGCGAACTGCGCGAAGAACGCGAACACGATGCCCAGGACGAACGTCACGCTGAGGATCCCGACGGCCAGGCCGACGACGAGCGCGGTGAGGATGACGTTGCCGACGTTCGGGATCCGGAAGAAGTCTGCGTACTCAATCTTCTTGCCGCGGGTGACGAGCAGCGAGACGTGGACCACGACGCCCTGCACGATGAATCCCAGCACCGCGACGACGGCGACGAACAGGAAGGTGCTGAACCCGAACGCGATGCCGCCGGTGGTCGAGAGCTCGTTCGTCACCGGGTCGATCGACGTCGACGCGGTGCCGACGATGACGAAGAAGAAGACCAGGCTGAGCGCGAGCAGCACCGCGGCCCACGTGAGGACGCCGCCGATGATCGCACCGGCGTTCTGGGTGAACCTGTTCCAGCCATAGCTGAACGCCTCGCCGACCTCGACGGGCCGGCCCGGGTATCCCGGCTCACCGTACGGCGCACCCGGAGGCGGGTAGCCGGGCTGTCCCGCCGGGGGCTGCTGTCCGTACGGTGGCTGCCCGGGTGGCGGGTACCCCGCACCGGGAGCAGCGCTCGGCGCCCCGTACGGCGACGCAGGTGGCGGCGCGACGGGTTGCTCGGGCGCCGGTGGCGTCTGCCGCGCGGGGGACTCCGGCGCGGGGGGCATGGCCGCGTACGGATCCTCGGGCGCAGGCTCGGCGGTCGGTGCAGGCTCGGCGGTCGGTGCAGGCTCGGCGGGGCGGTAGGGCTCGTTCTCGTCGCGCGGCGGGCCGCCGGCGGTGCTCTCGCTCATGGGTCTCCTCGGTCGGGTCCGGACGGACCGCGCGACCTGCGCGTGCGCGACGCGTGCTGATGTGGACGTCGTGTGTCGGTCGCCCATCTCAGGCGGTCCGACCCCACCCTGGCGGGGATCGCCGAGGCGCGCTAGAGGAAACGCCGCGACGACGGCGAACTCACCCGGTCCCGGGCTGGTCGTCAGCCGTCCGTGAGCGCCCGGACCACCGTGTCGGCCAGCAACCGCCCACGCAGGGTGAGCAGCGCGCGACCGGCCACCGCGGAGCGCCCGTCGAGGAGGCCGGTCGCGACGAGCCCGGCGACGGCGTGCCGACCGGCCGGGGACAGGACCGCGAGGTCGAGCCCGTCGCGCAGGCGCACGCCGAGCATGACCTGCTCGAGGTGGGCCTCGGTCCGCGTGAGCAGCTCGCGCCCCGCCGCGGGGCTCGATCCCGCCTCGAGCAGCGCCGCGTACCGGCGCGGGTGCTTCACGTTCCACCACCGCACGCCGACGCGACCGTCCCGAGGACCCGACGCGCCGCCGTCGTGCGTACCCGACGCCCCACCGTCGGCCGCTGCGACGTACGAGTGCGCTCCCGGGCCGATCCCCCACCAGTCGTCGCCGCGCCAGTACGCGAGGTTGTGCCGGCACCGGTCGTCGTCGGTGCGCGCCCAGTTGCTCACCTCGTACCAGGTGAGCCCGGCGGCGGTGAGGAGCTCGTCGGCGAGCTCGTACTTCGTCGCCTGGTCGTCCTCGCTCGGGAGGGCGACCTCGCCGCGGCGCACCTGGGCCGCCATCTTGGTCCCCTGCTCCACGACGAGCGCGTAGGCCGAGACGTGGTCGACGCCGGTCGCGAGCGCCGCGTCGAGGCTCGCCCGCCAGTCGTCGACGCTCTCCCCCGGCGTGCCGTAGATGAGGTCGAGCGAGACCTTCAGCCCGGCGTCGCCCGCCCAGCGCACGACGTCGGGGATGCGACGGGGGTCGTGGGTGCGCTCGAGCGTCGCCAGCACGTGCGGCACGGCCGACTGCATGCCGAACGAGACGCGCGTGAACCCGGCCTCGGCGAGCTCCGCGAGCGAGGCGGGCGTCACCGAGTCCGGGTTCGCCTCCGTCGTCACCTCGGCGTCGGCCGCGAGACCCCACGCGTCGCGCACGCCGCGGAGCATGCGCGCGAGGTCGCCCGCGGGCAGGAGCGTGGGCGTGCCGCCGCCGACGAAGACGGTCGACACGCGCCGCTCGGGCAGCCCGGCGTCGCGCAGCACGCGCGCCGCGAGCTCGATCTCGCGCAGCGCGGTGCTCGCGTACGACGCCTGGCTCGCGCCTCCGCCGAGCTCGGACGCGGTGTACGTGTTGAAGTCGCAGTACCCGCAGCGCACGGAGCAGAACGGGACGTGCAGGTAGACCCCGAGCCCGCGCCGCGTCTTCGGACCCGACGACGCGTCCGTGACGTCCAGGGCCGGCCCGGCCGCGCCCGTCGCGACCCACGCGGGCAGCGAGCCGTCCGGCGGGACCGGCTCGCCGTCGGGCAGGGCCGGGCTCACTTCTTGGACTTGTCCTTGGCGTCCTTGCTGCTGCCCGCGGCGTCGGAGGAGAGCGCGGCGATGAAGGCGTCCTTCGGGACCTCGACGGACCCGATGTTCTTCATGCGCTTCTTGCCCTCCTTCTGCTTCTCGAGCAGCTTGCGCTTGCGGCTGATGTCACCGCCGTAGCACTTCGCGAGGACGTCCTTGCGCATCGCGCGCACGGTCTCGCGTGCGATCACGCGCGCGCCGACGGCCGCCTGGATAGGCACCTCGAACTGCTGGCGCGGGATGATCTCCTTGAGCTTGGCGGTCATCAGCACGCCGTAGTCGTACGCCTTGTCCTTGTGCACGATCGCGCTGAACGCGTCCACCTGCTCGCCCTGGAGCAGGATGTCGACCTTGACGAGGTCGGCCACCTGCTCGCCCGAGCGCTCGTAGTCGAGCGAGGCGTAGCCGCGCGTGCGCGACTTGAGGTGGTCGAAGAAGTCGAAGACGATCTCGGCCATGGGGAGGGTGAAGCGCAGCTCGACGCGGTCCTCGGACAGGTAGTCCATGCCGAGCATCTGCCCGCGGCGGTCGTTGCACAGGCCCATGACGGTGCCCACGAACTCGCTCGGCGCGAGGATGGTCGCGCGCACGACCGGCTCGCTCACCTGCTTGATCTTGCCGCCCGGGAACTCCGACGGGTTGGTCACCTTGATGACCGTGCCGTCCTCGAGCGTCACGTCGTAGACGACGTTCGGCGCGGTGGAGATGAGGTCGAGGTCGAACTCGCGCTCGAGGCGCTCGCGCACGATCTCGAGGTGCAGCAGGCCGAGGAACCCGACGCGGAAGCCGAAGCCCAGCGCGACGGACGTCTCGGGCTCGTAGTTGAGCGCGGCGTCGTTGAGCTTGAGCTTGTCGAGCGCGTCGCGCAGCACCGGGTAGTCGGTGCCGTCGATCGGGTACAGCCCCGAGAAGACCATGGGCTTGGGGTCGGAGTACCCACCGAGGGCCTCGCTCGCGGGCTTCGCGGCGTTCGTCACCGTGTCGCCGACCTTCGACTGGCGCACGTCCTTCACACCCGTGATGAGGTAGCCGACCTCGCCGACCCCCAGGCCCTTCGTGACGATCGGCTCGGGCGAGGTGACGCCGATCTCGAGGAGCTCGTGTGTCGCGCGCGTCGACATCATGACGATGCGCTCGCGCGGGTTGAGGTTGCCGTCGATGACGCGCACGTACGTCACGACGCCGCGGTAGGTGTCGTAGACCGAGTCGAAGATCATGGCGCGCGCCGGGGCGTCGGCGTCGCCCACCGGCGGGGGCACACGCTCGACGATGCGGTCCAGGAGCACCTCGACGCCCTCGCCCGTCTTGCCCGAGACCCGCAGGACGTCAGCGGGGTCGCCACCGACGAGCCCCGCGATCTCCTCGGCGTACTTCTCCGGCTGGGCGGCAGGCAGGTCGATCTTGTTGAGGACCGGGATGATCTCGAGCTCGTTCTCCATCGCGAGGTAGAGGTTCGCGAGGGTCTGCGCCTCGATGCCCTGTGCCGCGTCGACCAGGAGCACCGCACCCTCGCACGCCGCGAGCGAGCGCGAGACCTCGTACGTGAAGTCGACGTGCCCGGGTGTGTCGATCATGTTGAGCGCGTGCGCGCTCTCGACACCGTCGTGCTCGACCGCCCACGGCATGCGGACGGCCTGCGACTTGATCGTGATGCCGCGCTCGCGCTCGATGTCCATGCGGTCGAGGTACTGCGCACGCATCGCGCGCGGCTCGACGACACCGGTGAGCTGCAGCATGCGGTCGGCCAGGGTGGACTTGCCGTGGTCGATGTGCGCGATGATGCAGAAGTTCCGGATCAGCTCGGGCGGCGTGGCCGCGGGCTGGATACGGGTGCTCAGCTGGGCGCTGGGGATCGGGGACAACGCGGGTGCGCTCCTGGGAGTGGTGCGGGTCGGGCCGCGCGCTCGAGGGCGGCGCGCGCCGACGCTCGCTCTCGGGCGGGCGGGAGGATCCATTGTCCCACGTCCGGCGTCGGTCTCGTCCTGGGCGCCACCGTCGCCGCCCGCACTGCGGGGCAGGATCGCCCGGCCTAGCGTGGAGAGCGGCCGGCGCCCTTGCGTCGGCCCGCCGACGAGAGGAGCTCCCATGGCCACGGACCTCGCAGGACGCCGCGTGCTGGCGATCGTGACGAACTACGGCGTCGAGCAGGACGAGCTCGTCGTCCCGCTCGAGCACCTGCGCGCCGAGGGCGTCCAGGTCGACGTCGCGGCCACGTCGGCCGACGACGTGCAGACGCTCGTGGACGACAAGGACCCGGGCCGCACGGTAACCCCCACGCTCACCCACGCGGACGTCGACCCCGCCGCCTACGACCTGCTGCTCGTGCCCGGCGGCACGATCAACGCGGACGCGCTGCGCCTGCAGGACGACGCGGTGAGCCTCGTCCGGTCGTTCGTCTCCGCGGGCAAGCCCGTCGCCGCGATCTGCCACGGCCCGTGGGCGCTCGTCGAGGCGGCGGCCGTGGAGGGCAGGACGCTCACGAGCTACCCGTCGCTGGAGACGGACGTGCTCAACGCGGGCGGGGCCTGGGTGGACCGTGCGGTCGTGCGCGACGACGACGGCGCCTACACGCTCGTCACGTCCCGCACCCCGGACGACCTGGACGACTTCCTGCGCGAGGTCGACGCGGTGCTCGCCGCCTGACCGACTTCGCCTCTTCCGAGGAGCGGACGGAGCGGGCATGATCCCGGCATGACCGACGCTCTCGACCATCTCGCGCTCCTCGCACGCCTGCAGGACGCGTTCCTCACCGACGTCCGCGGGGCGGACCCGCAGGCACCCGTCCCCGCGTGCGGCGGCTGGGTGGTGCGCGACCTCGTCGAGCACATCGGCGAGGTTCACCACTGGGCGGCGGCGCAGGCACGAAGCCGCGCGGAGACGCCGCTGTTCGACGGCCCGTCCGATCTCGCGCCGTTCTACGCCGAGCAGGCCGCCGAGCTGCGCGAGACCCTTGCCGAGCTCGACCCGGACGCGCGCGCCTGGACGTTCCTCGAGCCCGACGACCCGGCCTCGACCGTGCGGTTCTGGCACCGCCGGCAGGTGCACGAGACGCTCGTCCACCTCCACGACCTCCGCGCGTCGGCCGGCACGAGCGTCGACGACGTCGCGCCGGCCGTCTGGGCCGACACCGTCGACGAGATCGTCACCGTCGTGCAGCCGCGGCAGGTGCGCCTCGGGCGCATGGCGCCGCTCGCCCGCCCGGTCGCACTCCGGGCGACGGACACGGGGCGGTCGTGGGTCCTCGGCGGCGCGGCCCCGGTCGCGACGGCGTCCGCACCCGCGCGCGAGCTCGCGCTCGTCCTGTGGGGACGACTGGATCCCCTCGAGGCGGGCGTCGTCGTCGACGGCGACACCGCCGCGCTGGCCGCGGCCCTGTCCGAGCGCATCGTCCCCTGACGGTGACGTCGGGCCGGGACGCTCCCCCGTCCGCACCGAGCCCCGGGTAGATTGCGCGCGTGGCACGCAACCGATGGCTGGGAATGCTCACCGACGCGGCGCGCGCCGTGGTCGGGACGATCACGCGCCCCTCGGGCGGGCGCGGCGGACCCGCGACGACGCGCCCTCGTCCGACTCCCCGGCCCCGCCAGGCGCCACGTGGCCCGGGTGGCGCGGGCGGTGCTCGCGGTGCGTACCCCGGCGACTACGAGGGGCGCGTGCGCGCGCAGTACGCACCCCGCCTCGACGGCGACCCGGACCCGGGAGAGATCGTCTGGACCTGGGTGCCGTACGAGGAGGACCATACGCAGGGCAAGGACCGGCCCGTCCTGCTCGTCGGGTCGGACGGTCGGTGGCTCCTCGGCGTCATGCTCACGAGCAAGGACCACTCTCGCGACGCGCGCGACGAGGCCCGCTGGGGCCGGTACTGGCTCGACATCGGGTCGGGTCCGTGGGACGCGAAGGGCCGTGACAGCGAGGTCCGGCTCGACCGCGTGATCCGCGTCGACCCGGTTGCCGTCCGGCGCGAGGGAGCCGTCGTCGGACGGGACGTGTTCGAGCGTGTCACGCGGGGCGTCTCCGAGCACCGCTGAGCCCTCCTGCCTCGGACGACGCGCCGGTCGGGAGCGCGGCCCCGGACCTGGTGGCGGCGGATTGGGTTCGGGCCGGGACTGCTGGTAATCTTGTTGGTCGCGTGTCCGCCCAGGTCGGCGGGCACAGCTCCAGCACCTCTCCACGGGTTCCCCACCCCAGTCCCGGAGCTGGAGTCGCCCTCTACGACCTATCCGCTCGCTTCGGCGAACACACACCAGAAAGTCCACACGTGGCCAACATCAAGTCCCAGATCAAGCGCATCCGCACGAACGAGAAGGCTCGCCTGCGCAACAAGGCGGTCAAGTCCGAGCTCAAGACGTACGTGCGCCGCGT
Source organism: Cellulosimicrobium sp. BMG9.22 (assembly GCF_059159975.1). Taxonomy (NCBI): domain Bacteria; kingdom Bacillati; phylum Actinomycetota; class Actinomycetes; order Micrococcales; family Promicromonosporaceae; genus Cellulosimicrobium; species Cellulosimicrobium sp. BMG9.22. The sequence goes on from NZ_JBZGBY010000003.1 coordinate 223,350, forward strand.
GCGCGAGGCCGTCGCCGCGGGCGACAAGGAGACGGCGACCACCGCACTCCAGGCGGCGTCGCGCAAGCTCGACAAGGCGGTCTCGAAGGGCGTCATCCACGCGAACCAGGCCGCGAACCGCAAGTCGGCCATCGCGAAGACGGTCAACGCGCTCTGAGCCCACGGCTCACCCGGTCGTCTTGACGCGCTGATCGCCACGACGACCGCACAGGCTTCCTCCGAGGGGCGCCGACCCGGCTGGGTCGGCGCCCCTCGTGCGTCCTGCTCGCCGTGTCAGCGTCCGTGGGCGCGGGCGATCGTGAGGACCGCGCGCTCGACGGCGAACACGGGGTCCCGACCGGCACCCTTGACCTCGGCGTCGGCCTGGGCGACGGCGGTGATCGCCGTCGCGAGGCCCTCCGGCGTCCAGCCGGCGAGCTCCCGGCGCGCGCGGTCGACCTGCCAGGGCGCGAGGCCGAGGTCCTTCGCCGACGCGCCGCCGCGCCCGCGCATGGCGCCGACCTTCGCGAGCGCGCGCAGCTTCATCGCGAGGGCGGCGACCAGCGGCACCGGGTCGGCGCCGGTCGCGAGCGCGTGCCGCAGGAGCGCCACCGCCTCCCCCGCGTTCCCGGCCACGGCCGCGTCCGCGACCCGGAACCCCGTCGCCTCGACCCGGCCGCCGTAGTACCGGTCGACGACCGCCTCCGTCACGGTGCCGTCGGTGTCCGTCACGAGCTGACCGCACGCCGCGGCGAGCTCGCGCAGGTCGTTCCCGAGCGCCTCGACCAGCGCACGGACGCCCGACCCGTCGATCCGACGACGGGCACGACGGAACTCCGCGGTGACGAACGCCGTCTTGTCGGAGTCCTTCTTGATCGCGTCGACAGCGACGACGGGTGCCCCGCCGGCCTTGATCGCGTCGAGCATGCGCTTGCCCCGCACGCCTCCCCCGTGCACGACGACGAGGGTCGTCTCCGGGTCGGCGACGCCGACGTAGTCGACGACGTCGGCGACGAGCGCGTCCGTCGCCGACTCCGCGCCCTCGACGACGACGGCCTTCGCCTCGCCGAACAGCGACGGGCTCACGGCGACCGTGAGCATGCCCGCCTGGTACGTGGCCGCCTCGATCGTCACCTTCTCGACCCCGGGATCGCGCTCGCGCGCCAGCGCGAGGATCCCGTCCACGGCGCGCTCCGCGAGCAGCGACTCCGGTCCCTGGACCAGCACGACCGGCGCGAGCCGGACGTCGTCCCACGCGGTGGTCGGACCGGCGGACGGACGGGTGGAGGACCGGGTCGGTGCGGGCATGGCCCCAGCCTGCCACGAACCTCCGACCCGCCGGCCGGCGTCGTCGGCAACCGGGTCAGCGGCAGCCGGAGGCGCCGAGCACGCCGTCGCGCACGACGAGCGCGAACGTGCCGCACGTGTCCGTCCGCAGGACGCTCGCACCGACGCCGCGGTACAGGTCGAGCGCCCGGTCCGTCGGGTGGCCGTACGTGTTCTCCCCCGAGCTCACGAGCGCGACGGCGGGCGCCAGAACCGACGCGAGGCGGTCCGACTGCGTCGCGGACCCGTGGTGCGCGACCTTCACGACGTCCACGTGCCCGACCCCGGACGCGGTGAGCGAGCTCGCGAGAGCGGCCTGGCCGGCGTCCTCGAGGTCGCCGAGCGCGACGACGTCGACGCCCTGGACGACGGCCAGCAGCGCGATGCTCGCGTCGTTCGCCCCGCCCTCCTCGCCGTCGCCGTGCGCCGCGCCGCCTGTGCCAGGTTCGGCCCCGCCCGCAACGCCGGCCTCCGCCGAACCAGGGCCAGAGCCCGCCTGGAGCACCTGCCAGCGCACGCGCGCGGCGCCCGCCTCCCCCGTCTCGCCGGGACGCGCCACGTCGACCCGGACACCCTCGTCGTCGAGCAGCCCTCGCACACGTTCGGCCTGCGCGGCCGGGTCCGCGGTGCCCGTGACGAGCGCGCGCTCGACCGAGCGGCCGTGCAGCACCGGCTCGAGACCGCCCACGTGGTCGGCGTGGAAGTGGCTGAGGACGAGCAGGTCCACGTGGTCGACGCCGAGGCCGTCGAGACACCGGTCGGCGGCGTCGCCCGCCGGGCCGACGTCCACCACGACCGCCGACGAGGGACCGCTGCGGAGCACGAGCGCGTCCCCCTGCCCGACGTCGCACGCCACCACGGCCCAGTCGGCCGGTACGTCGGCCGAAACCAGGCCACCCGTCGCCACGAGCGGCCGCACGAGCACGACGACGACCACTGCGACGAGCACGGCGAGGGATCCGACAGCGGCCGCCAGGGTCGCCGCCGTCACCGGGTGGCGACGGGTCGCGCGCGGCCCGGTGAGAGACCGGCGCGCGGCCCGCAGCCGTCGCCTCGCCCGTGTGCGCCACGGGAGCGCGGACGCCCTGCGGGCGGCCCGGCGCTCGCCGAGCGCGGCCAGGGCGCGCGACCGCGCGACGGCGGTCGCCACGACGCCCGTGACGAGGGCGAGGAGCACGAGCCCGCCCACGCCACCCGGCCAGGGCAGGCGTGCGCCGGGCAGACCCGCGAACACCTGCGCGACGCCGGCGATCCACCAGGTGAAGCCGCCCGCGGCCCAGGCGACCGCCGTCGCCCCCGCGGGCCACCAGGGCGCCATGAGCGTGGCCAGCACCCCCAGGACCGTCGCGGGGCCGAGCGCCGGGGCCGCCAGCAGGTTCGCCGGCACCGCCCACGTGCTCACGCTCGGGTCGAGCAGCACCAGGATCGGGGCGCACGCGGTCTGCGCCGCGACGGGCACGGCCACGACGTGGGCGGCGACCCGACCGCACCACGGTGCGAGACGGCGGGCAATCGGCGCGGTGAGCAGCGCGAGTCCCGCCGTCGCGGCGACGGAGAGGACGAACCCGTAGGACCGTGCGAGCCACGGGTCGACCACCAGCAGGAGCACGACGCCCGCCCCGAGCGCCGCGACGGCGCGCGACGGACGACCGAGCGCGATGCCCACGACCCCGACCGCGCCCATGGTGGCCGCGCGCAGGACGCTGGGCTCCGGGTGCACGAGCACGACGAAGCCCGCCATCGCCGTCGCCGTGACGGCGACGCGCAGCCCGCGCGGCGCGCGAGCCGCCACGCACAGCGCCGCGACGCACGCCACCACGATCGCGAAGTGCCCGCCCGAGACGGCGGTCACGTGGGTGAGGGACGTCGTGCGCATCGCCTCGTCGAGCGCCGGGTCCAGCCGCGACGTGTCGCCGACCGCGACGCCCGGGACGAGACCTCGGGCCTGAGGGCTCAGGCCGTCCGTCACGGCGAGGAGGCCCTGGCGCATGGCGTGCACGCCCTGCAACAGCGGGCCCGGCGGCTCGACGACGCGCGGCGCCTCCTCGACGCGCAGCAGGGTCCGGTCACCCTGCACCGCGAGGACGCCCCGCGCCTCGACCGTCGCCCCGTAGGGGAGCCCGGCCCACCCGCCGCCCGGCCCCGAGACGACGACCGGCCCGGCAGCCGTCGTCCGCACGCCGCGCGCCGTCACCTCCCGGAGCTCCACGCGCACCTCGGACCGGTCCCGTGCACCCGTCCAGGGGTTGGTGCGCGGCACGACGGCGGAGCGCACCGACGCCGTGACGCTCGCCGTCGCGCCGTCCGCGGCGAGCTCCGCGACCGCCGACCGCTCCGTGAGCTGCGTGCCGGTCGACAGCAGGACCGCGACCACGCACGCCGCCACGAGCACGGCCTGCCCCGCGACCCGCGCACGCACGCTCTCGACGCGCCCCACGGCGCCCGGTGTCCCGGCACGCCCGGTCCCAGCGCGCGATGCCCCGACACGTGAGGCCCCGGCAACCGACGCCCCGCTCCACGCTCGCCGCACGCTCGGGGTCGCCGCTCCCAGCACGAGGAGTGCCAGCGCGAGGACGCCCACCGTGGTGGACCGCAGGACGGCCTGCCCGTCCGTGCCCACGGCGAGCGCCGCCGTCGTCCAGGCCGCGAGCGCCGCCGGGACGAGTCGCAGGTCGGTCACACGCGGACGAGATCGCGCACGTCGGCGAGGACGGCGGGACCTATCCCGCTCACCTCGCCGAGCTCGTCGACGGACGTGAACGGTCCGTTCTCGTCCCGCCAGGCGACGATGCGCTCGGCGAGCACGGGCCCGATGCCGGGCAGGGTGTCGAGCGTCGCGGCGTCCGCGGTGCTGAGGTCGACGACGCCGGGCGCACCACCGGGCACAGAGCCCGCAGGCCCGGGCGGCGCGGCCACGACCTCCCCCGGGCGCGGTACGACGATCTGCTCGCCGTCGGCGACGGTCCGCGCGAGGTTGAGCGCGCCGAGGTCCGCGTCCGGCGTCGCCCCGCCGGCCGCCTCGAGCGCGTCCGCTACCCGTGCGTCGGGCGCGACGGTCACCAGTCCGGGTGCGGCGACCTGGCCGACGACGTGCACGACCACCCCCGTGCCGGGCGCCTCCTCCTCCGGTGGGAGCGCGACGTCCCCCGCCGGGTCGTCGGGGCCGCCGGCGGCGCTCTCCTCCGCCCCCGCACCGGGCGCGACGGCACCGCCCTCGGTCGGCTCCTCGGACGGCGTGCCCGGCGCGGCGACGGGAACGAGGGGCTCCACCCCGTCGGCACGCAGGCTCGTCACCGCGACCGCGGCACCGAGTGCGAGGACGACGACGAGCGCGGCCACCGCGACGCGGGGCGAGGTCGCCCAGCGTCGCCTGCCGCCGTCGTCGAGCCCGGCGAAACCGGAGTGCGTGGTCGGGTGCCCGTGCGCGGCGGTGTAGGCGCTCGCGACCGTCACCGCCGCCCGGGAACGCATGCGCCCGGCGAGGTCGTCGTCGGTACTGCCCGCGCCGTCGTCCGCCGGTCGCTGCGGGAGCCAGCCGTCCTCCGGACCCGCGAGCACTGCTCGGGTGGCGGGGTCGTCGTCCGGCCGATCGCCGCCGCGGTCCTGGTCGACGCGGGGGAACGCCGCCGTGACCGGCTGCCACGCGAGCGCCGGGCGGCCACCACGCGTCACGGCCGCGGTGGGTTCCTCGCGCACGGGACCGGTCACGGCCCGCAGGCGCTGCCGCACGACCGCATCGCCGTGCGCGGGGTCGTGACCCTCCGGGGTCCGCGCGTGTCGCCGAGGCAGCTCGTGCCGTGGTGTGCTCACGACGGCCACGCTAGGCAGGCAGGGATCCGGCTAGCGGTCGCCGGCACGGTCCCTGTGGACGGGCCGCGCCCGAGCCGGACTGTGCACGGCCAGGACCGTTCGGCCGTCTCGTACGGCCGGAGTCGTGCACTCAGCCCGGCGGTGGCTCCCCTACTCCTGAACCGCGGTCGGCGAGGTCCGCGACCACCACGGCGAGGACGCCGGGGCCGACGTGCGCCCCGAGCACGGCGCTCACGGGCGTCACCACAGGCTCCAGGCCGGTGCGGGCGGCGAGCTCGTCCGCGAGGCGACGCGCGCCGTCGTCGTCCCCGACATGATGGACGGCGAGCGCAGGCCGTGCGCGGCGGCCCGCCGACTCCGCGGCCACCGCGGTCAACCGCTCGAGGGCCGCCGCCTTCGTCCGGACCTTCTGGACGACCTCGATCCGGCCGTCGCGGACGGCGAGCAGCGGACGCACCCCGAGGACGGTACCGAGCGCCGCCGACGCGGCGCTGAGCCGTCCGCCGCGACGGAGGTGGTCGAGGGAGTCGACGAGGAAGACGGCGCGGCTCGCGTCCGCGACCTCGAGCGAGCGGCGCGCGACGACACCGGCGTCGGCGCCGTCAGCGGCTGCCCGGGCGGCCGCGAGCGCCGCGAAGCCCAGTCCCATGGCGACCGTGCGCGAGTCGACGACCCGTACCGGCACGGGCGCGTCGGACGCGGCGAGCGCCGCGGCGTGCACGGTCCCGGAGAGCTCCCCCGAGAGGTGGACCGACACGATCTCCCGCGCCCCGTCGGCGGCCGCCGCCGCATACGCGTCGGCGAACGCGCGCGGCGTCGGCTGCGACGTGGTCATCCGCCGCCCGGCTTGGAGGTGCTCCGCCACGTCCTCCGCCGTCAGGCCCACGCCCTCGAGGAACGACTCGTCGTCGACGACGACGTGCAGCGGCACGATACGCAGGCGCGCCTGCGGACCCGGCGGGAGGGACGCCGTCGAGTCGGTGACGACGTGGACGTGGTGGTCGGTCATGGCCGCGCCACCTTACGGCCGGTGCCGCCCGGCATGCATCTTCCGTCCGGCTGCGCGACCTCACGGGCACCCCTACGATCCGAGCATGGCCGACGCCGCCCTGCCCCCGCCCGACCTCGCCGCCCTCCGCGCGGCCGCGGCACAGGCCGCCGCCGAGGCGGCCGAGGCCCGGGCAGCCGCCGCGCAGGCGGCGCTCGAGGCCGCCGAGGCTGCCGCCGCGAACCCTGCGGTGGTGAGCGGGACCGCCGAGGACGCTGCGCCGTCGGGCCCGGTGGAGGCACCGGACGGGCTGGAGAACTACGCGGCCGAGGTGGCCGCCGGGTACGCGTACGGCGGCGGCACGCTCGCGCTCGGCGCGCTGCTCGAGGGCGAGCCGGGCGGCGAGCCCGAGCCACGGGCGGACGTCCAGGTGGGGTTCGCGCTCGGGATGCTCAACCGCCACGGGCTCGTCGCGGGCGCCACCGGGACGGGCAAGACGAAGACGCTGCAGGGCATGGCGGAAGGGCTGTCCGAGGCCGGCGTGCCGGTGTTCCTCGCGGACGTCAAGGGCGACCTGTCGGGCCTGGCCGTCCCGGGCGGGTCGAACGAGAAGATCCTCGAGCGCACGGCGTCGATCGGGCAGGACTGGGTCCCCACGACCTTCCCGGTCGAGTTCTACTCCCTGGGCGGGCTCGGCACGGGTGTGCCGATCCGTACCACCGTCACCGACTTCGGCCCGCTGCTGCTGTCGAAGGTGCTCGGGCTCAACGAGACGCAGGAGTCGAGCCTCGGGCTGATCTTCCACTGGGCCGACGCGCAGGGTCTCGCGCTGCTGGACCTCAAGGACCTGCAGTCGACGATCGCCTACCTCGCGTCCGACGAGGGCAGGGCGGAGCTCAAGGGCATCGGCGGGGTCTCGAGCGCGACGGCGGGCGTCATCCTGCGCGAGATCGTCGCGCTCCAGGCGCAGGGTGCGGACGTCTTCTTCGGCGAACCCGCGTTCGCGACGTCGGAGCTGCTGCGCACCGCTCCCGACGGCCGCGGCGTGATCTCCGCGCTCGAGCTGCCGGCGGTCCAGGACCGGCCGGCGCTGTTCTCGGCGTTCCTCATGTGGCTGCTCGCCGACCTGTTCCAGGAGCTGCCCGAGGTCGGGGACGTCGCCAAGCCGCGGCTCGTGTTCTTCTTCGACGAGGCGCACCTGCTGTTCACCGGCGCGTCGAAGGAGTTCCTGCAGCAGGTCGTGCAGACGGTGCGGCTCGTGCGCTCCAAGGGTGTCGGGGTGTTCTTCGTGACGCAGAGCCCCAAGGACGTGCCGGCCGACGTCCTCGCCCAGCTCGGCAACCGCGTCCAGCACGCGCTGCGCGCCTTCACGCCCGACGACGCCGCGGCGCTGCGGGCGGCGGCGCGCACCTACCCGACGTCGCCGTACGACCTCGAGCGGCTGCTGCAGTCGCTCGGGACGGGCGAGGCCGTCGTCACGGTGCTCACGGAGAAGGGTGCGCCGACGCCGGTCGCGTGGACGCGCGTACGGGCGCCGCGGTCGTCGATGGATCCGGCGCCCGCGTCCGTGCTCGAGGGGGTCGTCGCGGAGTCGCCCGGGTTCGCGCGCTACGGGACGGCCGTCGACTCCGAGTCGGCGTTCGAGCTGCTCCAGGTGCGGGTCCAGGAGCAGGCCGCGGCGCGCGCTGCCGCCGAGGCCGCCGAGGCGGAGGCGGCGGCACAGGAGAAGGCGGCGAAGGAGGCCGCCAAGGAGGCCGAGCGCGCGGCGAAGAAGGAGCAGGCCGAGCTCGAGAAGATGCGCGCGAAGCTCGAGCGCGACGCGGCGAGGACCGGCTCGGGGTCGAGGTCCGGATCGGGGACGGGCTCGGCGTCGTCGAGCCGCTCGCGCGCATCGAACCCGCTGGACTCGTTCCTCCGCTCGGCCGGAACCCAGCTCGGCCGCGAGCTCACCCGCACCATCTTCGGCACCCGCCGCCGCTGACCCACCCCCCGCTGAGTGCATGAAATAGTCGCGTCCGAGGCCGTCTGACGCGACTATTTCATGCACTCACGGTGGGGTTGTCCACAGCGCCGTGCCTCGAGGTGTCGCCGCCGCGCGGGGCGCGGCATGCTCGCTCGGCATGGTCACCACCCCGAGCCCGACCGGCGCGTTCCGCACCCGCACGGCACAGACGTTCGGCATGACACCGGCCTCGCTGCGGAGCCCCACGCTCGACGCGCCGTTCGCCGGGGTCCGGGTCCCGCGCGGGAGCCTCGGGTCCGTCGTCGACCTGTGCGCAGCCGCGGCCCGCGTCCTGCCGGACGGCGCGGCGTTCAGCCACGTCACCGCGCTCCGACTGCTCGGGGTCGAGGTGCCCTGGCGGCTAGCCGACGACGAACGCGTCCACGTCGTCGCGCCCCGGCGGTGGCTGCGGCCCCAGCGGTCGAACGTCGTCGCGCACTTCTGCGGCCAGGACGCGCTGACTCTCACGACCGCGCACGGGCTCCCGGTCACGTCCCCGGGGCAGACCTGGTTGCACCTCGCCCACGCGCTCCCGCCGGACGACGTCGTCGTGCTCGCCGATTCCATGACCCGGCGCAAGGACCCTGCGACGACGGTGCGGGAGCTGCGCCGGCTCATGGACGCGACGTACAAGATGCGCGGCATCGTACGGTGCCGCGAGGCGATCGACCTCGTTCGCGCAGGCACGGACTCGAGCATGGAGACCCGGACCCGCCTGCTCCTCGTGCAGGCCGGTCTGCCGTGCCCGCAGGTGAACGTCCCGGCGCACGACACCGCCGGGCGGTTCCTCGCCCTGCCCGACCTCTCCTACCCGGAGCTCCGCATCGCGATCGAGTACGACGGAGACATCCACCGGACCGACCCGGCCACGTGGCGACGGGATGTCGAGCGGCGGCAACGACTCGAGGACGCCGGATGGATCATCGTCACGGCGACGGCCGACGACGTCCTCCACCACCCCGAGCGCCTGGTGCGCCGGGTGCGCGCGGCGTGGGATCGCCGTCGGGCACGCGCCCGCCCGTGAGTGCATGAAATAGTCGCGCCCGAGGCCGTCGGACGCGACTATTTCATGCACTCAGCGGGGGGGTCAGACGACGATGTTGACAAGCTTCGGGGCTCGGACGATGACCTTGCGGACCTCCGCGCCGTCGATGGCGCGCACGACGTTCGGCTCGGCGAGCGCGGCGGCCGTCAGGTCCTCCTCGGAGATCGACGGCGGCACCTCGAGACGGGCGCGCACCTTGCCCTTCACCTGCACGACGCAGGTCACCGTGTCCTCGACGAGGTAGCGCTCGTCCGCCGTCGGGAACGGCTCGTGCGCGAGCGACGACTCGTGGCCGAGACGCTGCCACAGCTCCTCCGCGATGTGCGGCGCGACGGGCGCGGTCATGAGCACGAGCGGCTCGACGGCCTCGCGCGGCACCCGGTCGAGCGACGTGAGGTGGTTGTTGAGCGTGATGAGCTTCGCGATCGCCGTGTTGGGGCGCATGTGCTCCATCTCGACCCGGACGTCGGCGGTCGCCCGGTGCACGGCGCGCAGGGTCGCTGCGTCCGCGGGCTCCTCGACGACCGTGACCTCGCCCGTCTCCTCGGAGACGACGTTGCGCCACAGCCGCTGCAGGAACCGCTGCGACCCGACGACGGCGCGCGTCTCCCACGGGCGCGACAGGTCGAGCGGGCCCATCGACATCTCGTAGACGCGGAACGTGTCGGCGCCGTACTCGGCGTACATGTCGTCCGGCGTCACGACGTTCTTGAGCGACTTGCCCATCTTCCCGTACTCGCGCTGCACGACCTCGCCGTTCCAGCGGTACACGACCTCGCCCGAGCCGTCGGCGGCGGGCTCCTCGGTGACCTCGGCCGCGGGGACGTGCTGCCCGCGCGCGTCGGTGAACGCGTACGCCTGGACGTAGCCCTGGTTGAACAGCTTGTGGAACGGCTCGACGCTCGTCACGTGGCCCAGGTCGTAGAGGACCTTGTGCCAGAAGCGCGCGTAGAGCAGGTGCAGGACGGCGTGCTCGACCCCCCCGACGTAGAGGTCCACTCCCCCGGCGCGACCGGCCGTGGCGTTGTGCTCCGGGCCCAGCCAGTAGCGCTCGAGCTCGGGGTCCGCGACGACGTCGGACTCGCCGCCGTCCCACTGCGGGTTCAGGTAGCGCAGGTAGTACCAGCACGACCCGGCCCAGTTCGGCATCGTGTTCGTGTCGCGGCGGTACTGCTTCGGGCCGTCGCCGAGGTCGAGCGTGACGTTGACCCAGTCGTCGTTGCGGCCGAGCGGCGCCTCGGGCGACGAGTTCGCGTCCTCCGGGTCGAACGTGCGCGGCGCGTAGTCCGGGACGTCCGGCAGGTCGACGGGGAGCAGCGCGTCGGGGATGGCGACGGGCTGGTCGTTCTCGTCCCACAGGATCGGGAACGGCTCGCCCCAGTAGCGCTGGCGGCTGAACAGCCAGTCGCGCAGGCGGTACGTCGTCGTGCCCTCGCCGACGCCCTTCGCGACGAGCCACTCCGTGATGCGGCGCTTGGCCTCGGGCACGTCGAGACCGTCGAGCGAGACCTCGTCGTTCGACGAGGCGACGGCGGCGCCGTCGCCCGTGTACGGACCGGTGAAGTCCTCGGGCAGCCCACCCACCGGCTCGACCGTGCGGACGACCGGCAGACCGAACGCCTCGGCGAACGCGAAGTCACGCTCGTCGCCCCCGGGCACGGCCATGATGGCGCCGGTGCCGTAGCCCATGAGCACGTAGTCGGCGGTGAACACCGGGATCGCCTGACCGTTGACCGGGTTCACCGCGAGGTGCCCGGTGAACACGCCGGTCTTCTTGCCCGCGTCGGCCTGGCGCTCGACCGCGGTCTTCGCAGCCGCGTCCCGGCGGTACGCCGCGACCGCCTCGACCGGACTCTTGTGCCCGCCGGTCCACGCCGACGACGTCCCGTCGGGCCAGTGCACGGGGACCTCGTCGAGCAGGGGGTGCTCGGGCGAGACGACCATGAACGTCGCACCGAACAGGGTGTCGGGGCGCGTGGTGAAGACCTCGATCGTGCCGCCCGCCTCGGCCGCGACGTCGTTCGCCCCGTCGGGGGCGCCCAGCACCGCGAAGCGCACGAGCGCGCCGTGGCTGCGCCCGATCCAGTTGCGCTGCATCGCCGTGACCTTCTCCGGCCAGTCGATGAGGTCCAGGTCGTCCGCGAGGCGGTCCGCGTACGCGGTGATGCGCATCTTCCACTGCCGCAGGCTGCGCTGGAACACGGGGAAGTTTCCCCGCTCGGAGCGCCCGTCGGCGGTGACCTCCTCGTTCGCGAGGACCGTGCCCAGGCCCGGCGCCCAGTTCACGGGCGACTCGTCGACGTACGCGAGGCGCTGCGAGTCGACGACGGCGCGGCGCTGCTCCGGCGTGAGCGTCGCCCAGTCCGCGCCCTCGGGGACGCCGTCGACGCCAGTCGGCACGCGGCGCGAGCCGTCGGCGTGCTCCGCCTCGAGCTCGGCGATGCGGCGCGCACGGCCACGACCGCCGTCGGGACGCGGCGCGTCGGCGTCGTACCAGGAGTCGAAGATCTGCAGGAAGATCCACTGCGTCCAGCGCACATACTCGGGGTCGATCGTGGCGAACGTGCGGCGCGAGTCGTGCGCCAGCCCCAGGCGGCGCAGCTGGCGGCGCATCGTGACGATGTTCGCCTCGGTCGTCGTGCGCGGGTGCTGCCCCGTCTGCACGGCGTACTGCTCGGCGGGCAGGCCGAACGCGTCGTAGCCGAGCGCGTGCAGCACGTTGTCGCCGCACATGCGGCGGAAGCGCCCGACGACGTCGGTCGCGATGTACCCGAGCGGGTGCCCGACGTGCAGACCCGCGCCCGACGGGTACGGGAACATGTCCATGATGAAGTACGGGCTGGCGCCCTCGGGGCGCCGGCCCTCGCCGTCGGCGAGGTCGCCCGTGGGGTTCGCGGCCCAGAACGTGCCGCGCTGCTCCCAGGTCTCCTGCCACTTGAGCTCGATCTGCTCCGCGAGCGCCGGGGTGTAGCGGTGGGCGGGGCCGCCGCTCGCGGCGGCGTCCGGGGCGTGCGAGATCGCGGTGGTGTCAGGGGTGGTCACGGGCCCGATTCTACCGAGCCTCGCGGCGTCCGACGGCGGCCCGAGCACGCGCTCGACGGCGGCCCGTGGGTCGAACCCACCGTGGCAGGATGTGCGTCGTGATCGTGGTGACGACCAACGAGGTCCCCGGGTACCGCATCGACGCCGTGCTCGGCGAGGTGATGGGCATGACCGTGCGCAGCGCCAACATCGGCGCCAACTTCGTCGCGGGCTTCCGCGCGATCGGCGGCGGCGAGGTCAAGGAGTACACGCAGCTCGTGTACGAGTCACGCCAGGAGGTCATGCACCGCATGGTGCAGGAGGCGCAGCGGCGCGGCGCGAACGCGGTCGTCGGTATGCGGTTCGACACGGGCGAGATCGCGCAGTCGTTCTCGGAGGTGTGCGCGTACGGCACGGCCGTCGTCGTCAGCCCCATCCCCGCAGGCCAGCCCGGCGCGACGGCGCAGTCCGCGCACCAGGCGCAGGCCGCGCCGGCTCCCCAGCAGGGTGCCGGGCACTACCCGCAGGACGCGGCGCCCGACCAGCCCGCCTGGCACTGACCCGCGTCGCCTGACGCGGAGTGCGCCCGCGGACGCCGCGTCAGAAGAGCGAGACGATGATCGGGCCCTTGACGAGCAGGATCCACGCGACGAGCGCGACGTAGCCGATCGCGAGGAACAGGTGCCGGTTGCCCACGAGGGTGCGGCGCACGCCGTCGCCCGCCGGCAGGAAGCCCTCCTGCACCGCGTGGACCACCTGGTACCAGAACAGCGGGATCATGGCGAACCACACGACCATGCAGTAGGGGCACATCGCCGAGATGGCGTACATCGTCGTCCAGATGAGGAAGAGGATCAGCCCCATCCCGAGCGTCGTCCCGCCGAGCAGCGCGAGCCAGTACCAGCGAGGGAGCCGCGCGCCGACGAGCACGACGACGCCCGTCGTGACGACGACCGGGAACGCCGCGACGCCAAGCAACGGGTTGGGGAACCCGAGGAGCGCCCCCTGCCAGGAGTCCATCGCGTCGCCGCAGTCGAGCAGGGCGTTGACGCTGCACGACGCCACGTGGTTCGGGTCAGCGAGCTTGAGGAACTTCTCGATCGCCAGCGCCGCCGAGCCGGCGAGACCGATCGCGCCGAGCACGACGAGCAGCCAGCCCATCGCGCGCGAGCTGATCGGCCGTGGACCGGCCGCCGGCATCAGCTCGTGCTCGTCGTCAGGCGCAGCGGAGAGGCTTGCACCGGCGGTGGCGCTCTTGCTCACGGGGACGCTCCTCGTGGGGTCACCGGCTCGCGCCGGACGTCACGCGCGCGCACGGCGGTGCGCGCACGGCACAACTTACCGCGCGTCGCTGGGACACGTCTGGGAGCGCCGAGGTAGAACCGTGGTCGTGTCCGACGGCGGTGGCCGGTTTGGGTGGTCGGGGTGGGTGGGGGCGTCTCGCCCTGGTCGTGGCTCGCCCGGGCGAACCGCCCGCAGGGCCGGTCTCCCGCCGCCTCGCCGCCTCCCCGCGTCGCCGCCGG